>NZ_WEII01000150.1:0-8000 GCF_009183805.1 Bacillus sp. B2-WWTP-C-10-Post-4
GATTATTACAACTCATATTTATATAGCAACTAAATCAGCTACTATTACTGCTCTTTTTCCATTATTACAAGTTATCACAAATCTAATTGCTAACATCTCTGCACCACTTATAATAAATCGTTTTCCATCTTATACGCTGTTATATACCCTCCAATGGCTGAAAACAGTCTTTTTACTATTATTAATGATTTTGTTCCCGGTCTTATCCACAAACATTATAGCTCTATTAACTTTTATTTTTGTCATTTCATTATGTAGTGGGTGGGGTGCTCCGTTATTATACGGTATTCTCCCGCGCCTTACACCGAAAGAAAAATTAGTAAAAGTAAATAGTATCTTTTCCTTTTCAACACAAATTGTGCAAGCCGTTGCTTATTCATTTACGAGTATTGTCGTTCTTCTCATTGGCGCTACTTCTACACTCATGATTAATAACATTTTAATGATTTTCGGATGCATTGCATTACATTTTTCATTACGTTCCATACATACTGAAAGAATAGCAGATTCTCCCTCTTCCAAAAGTACTGTTTTATTGGAAGGTTGGAAACTCCTATTTCAAAATCCTTCTCTCCGTACCGTTACATATATGGACTTAATCGAAACTTTCGCAGGGACAATATGGATTGGTGCTATTACGATGGCATACGTTACGACTATCCTTCATAAGGGCGAAGAATGGTGGGGATATATTAATACAAGTTATTATGTTGGCACGTTAATCGGTGGTCTATTAGCCTGGAAAATGAGTTCCTATATTCAAAACAATTTAATACGATCTATGTCGATTGGCTCTCTTATGTTTAGTATTCTTACATTTTTATACGGTATGACAAGCAGCGGATTTATTGCGCTTTTTCTATGTGTTCTAATGGGACCATGTTATCAAATTAGAGATATTTCCCAAACGACTGTTTTACAATCAAGTGTCGCCCCTGCTTTATTATCCAAAATGTATACAGCACATGGTGCACTTCTTTCAACAGCCTCTGGACTATCTATGCTTAGCATTGGCATTATTACTGATATGTTCGGTGTTCGTACAATTTATATCATCGCTTCTATTCTTATTTTATGTTCCGCTTGTTTATCTTTTAGTTTATTAAAATATCATAAGACAGAGCAGAACGATATTTCACTTTAATCACTAAAACAAAGAGGACAGGGATTCCTGTCCTCTTTGTTTATTCTATTCATGATAAGTTGGGGATTTTTCTATGCTTTGTCGCTTGTTCAAAAGCATAAGCTAGCTTAATTAATATCCCTTTAAAGAAATTCAATATCCTTATTTAAACACCTTTAATTTCCCGAAAAATAAAAAAAGTCTGAAACGGATTAACCTTCGCTTCAGACTCTTACATTACTGTGCGTATACTTCATCTAACAAATGTAAAAACTCACCTTGTTTCCCAGCTAATTCAGGGCATTTTGCAATATCAACCCATTCGTAGCAAAATACTAATCCTTTATCTTCCTCACCAGCACTTACAATATGTTCCCAAGTATCCTTTACATCTGTTAGTAAAGTTACATGAAAAAAGTGGCGTTTTTCATATTCCTGTTTTTCTTTCATATGTATGATGTAATCTGCTAAAAAACGTTCTATGCATAAATGACGCAATCCGGATTCTTCCTGTACTTCACGCAATATAGCCGCTTCTAACGTTTCACCTTCATCAACCGTTCCTCCTGGCACTTGAATACCAGCTTCATGTATATCACGATGTTTAAAAACAAGTAATTGCATAACCCCCTCTTGTTCTCTTGTAATATATGCATGTACTTTTTTCTTATATAACATCGTCATTATACGTCTCTCCCCTCAATCATTTACTCTGTTACTTCTTCAAGCGTCAGTTGATTATCATACAAATATGTAGCTTGTGGATTTCCCACATACCTTACGTGCCATGGTTCATACCGATAACCCGTAATCGTTTCTTTCGCTTTTGTGTATCGAACAACAAAACCAAATTTATGGGCATTTTCAGAAAGCCACTGACCTTCTTTCGTTTCCCCAAAAACCGTCTCTAACTGAAATTTAGCAGATTGAGACGTAATATCCATAGCTAGTCCAGTTTGATGCTCACTTGTGCCAGGAACCGCGCTAGACATTGCTGTTTTTGCTTCCCCGTCTTGTTTTTTATACATCGTATTTAATGCTTTTTGTCGATCAAAAGATCTAAATCCAGAAACTGCAAAAAGAAAAATACGCTCGTTGTCAGCCTGCTGAAACATATCCTCAAGCGCCCTCGCTGCTTCTTTTCTCATCTTTTTCTTTTCTTGATCACCTTCACTAGAGTAGCGCACTTTCGGAATAACTAAATCTGGCGGTCTATACCCATCTGGTAAACGCCTACTTTTATTTACAAGTACAAGCATTGAATTCGGATTATTAATTACGGCAATATCCCCATCCATATTAGCAATCGTTTCTTTCGCTTTCGGAAATACGCTATTTACACTTACTTCCTGCGCCTGCTTATCCTTATACATTTTATAATTGATTCCTGCTACTCCAACAATAATTATTGCAGCTACGATACCGAGTAGTGCCCATCTTTTTTTCATATAACGACCTCTTATTTTAATAATTTGGCCATTTCATACTCATCGATGTCCTTTCCATCGATAATAAGAGCAGCTTTTTTGACACCTTCTTTCTCAAATCCAGCTTTTTTATATAGTGCCTGAGCTCTTGTATTGTGGGCCATTACTGTTAATTCTAAACGCCATACATCATGTAATTTTGCCCACTTCTCAACCTCTTTAAACAATCTAGTCCCAATACCTCGCCCGTTATACTCTTGCAAAATACCAATTACAATGCTTGCCACATGCCTCTTTCTTTGAATGTTATTTCCATTCACTAATATAAAACCTACTATTCTCTCATCTTCAACTGCTACAAATATTGTTGCATATTCATTTTCTATAAATCGATGGATCATTTTTTCTTGTTGCTCAGCTGTAATTTTCCTTTCTCCTGGTTCATATAACATAAACTTCGTTTCTTCATCTAATTGCTTACTTAATTGTAAAAATGATGCTGCATCTTCTATTTCGATTTCCCTAATCACTTCAATCACCCTACCAGTTTCATAATAAAAAGTTTTCCTTATAAAAAGATTTTCTCTACTTTCCCGAAAATTCCTTTGTAAATCTCCTACTATAAATTGACAAATTTCGATATTACTATAACAACGACAAATTATGTCTATTCTGTGACGTCTCACCATTACAAAGAAAAAACGCAAGCATTACACTTACGTTTTTTCAAGATTGAAGTGCGCTAATAATTATCGATAGATGTCCTGGCTAATTCACGTTTCACTTTATCCATTCACTTTTTCTGCCTGCCAAAAATATTCACCAAATGCTTTAGCAAGTGCATCAATTGATCGATTCAATTCTTCCTCTGTATTATCTACACCGCCAACTTCTATTAATATCGCTTGTCCTGATAGGTCTTGATTATAGATTCCATTTCCTGTCTGGAACCCTTTTTGAATGACCCCACGGCTCACTCCTGGATATTTCTTATTAATCGCCTCATGTAAAGCTGTCGCTAATTGTAAGTTTTTTTCATAGTTTTTATTTCCTTTCCCTACTACAAATGCAAGCTTTGCATATGATTTATCTCCAATTGTTTTTGTCGTTACATTCTTTCGGGCACTATCACGATGCAAATCAAAAAAGTATTGAAGATCTTTATTTCCAGCCATAGCTTGCTGCACAATTTCTCGTGACATTTTATACGAACTATTACTGTTTAAACCTTTACTTATTAACTTTTGACCAACATCACTCTTATCGTTAGTAGCTCCAATCCCTTCACCTTCTAGTTGTTCACGGAAACGATCTCCTAATATAGAAATATTCGATACAGAACTCGTTGCTTTATTCGGATTCGGGTCATTCGTTAAGTTAAGTAAAGGTAAATAAGATTCCCAGCTATGTGTATGATAAATAAACGCAACTTGTCTCTTCCCAGTCGTTTGAGACGGCTGTTTTTTCTCTTTACTCGTATCTTGTTTAGGTACTTGTCCAGTTCCACTAGTCCGTTCCTTCACCACTTCTTCAAGAGGAACACTCGACTCTATCGGTAAGTTAGAATAATTTGTACCCTCACCCGCAATAACAATTTCTGTATCGTACTTACCAAACCCCGGGAGCTCTTTCCCGACGAAACTGCGTACATCATTAAAGCGAATATTTGTAGCCATAGAAAAGAGAAAAGAAGAAATTGAAAAATCTTGATTCAAATTTCGATACTCCTGTGTAAAATAATGATTCTCTTTTCCAAGTACATACATGTAACCATTCATCGATAACTCATTTAACCAATTATATAAATACGTTGACTTTGTCTCTTTCATAGAGGTTACCATCATACTAATAAGAAAAAAAGTCGCTAGCATTGTAGTAATAACAAATAAAACTAACTTACGCATACTTGTAAACTTCATAAAAAAAAAGCCCCGATTCATACTATCACCTCTCTATTTCAAGTTATGTACAAGCCCTAGAGAATAGACCGTTAAAATTTCGGCTATATTGTTAATGAGGTGAAATGAATTGAAGCTATTAATAGGAATATTACCAATCGCTCTATCATTCATTTTTTATTTGTCCGCTAAGCAACCAAAAATCTCTATTGTGCTACATATTTCTGCGTACTTGGCACTGTATGTACTCGGTATAATTATTTCCATTAATATATACGATGTTTTAATACAAGATTTAGTTTTCATGACGAGCATTCATGGAATTTTACTGAATCCATTTTTCCTTATTGCAGGAGCGTATATAGGAACATACACTTTGTACCTACTTTTGTCTCACATTATTATGAAAATAAAAAATGGAGCGTAATGAAATGCAACCACCATTTATCTGTCATACATGCAAAAAAAGAATTATGAAAAAGAAAGATCTTATTACAGCCACATGGTACTTCCGCTTTTATTTATTTCACAGTGATTGTTTTAAACGACAGCAAGTGTTCATCTCACGATTTCTCCCTGTGAATACACTTTTCAATTCCTTTCTTATTATATATGGACTTATTTTTGGCAGTATTCTTATGATTACAGAACCATCTATTATTTGGCTGACTTTCTTTTTTCCCATTTTTTATCGGTTTCTTTCTTATTATTATGTTGAACGTTTTTTCTCTACATAACGCGCAGACTGACCTCTCGGAATACTTAAACATTCCCACTCATTTTCTTTTAACATCTTCCCAATGTATATAATCTGACCAATATGCAATGCATAATGAGCAATTTGCCTTTCAATTGCTTGCATGACAGTATGTGCTTCACCTCGAATGTATACCGTCTTCAATAAGTGTTCCGGCGTTAAAGTATTCATCGTATTAAAAACATATTTCCATCCTTCTTGCCAAGCTATAAGGGTTTCTTCTTTTGAGTGATAGCATCCTTCAAATTCACCATCTCGATTACGATCTGTTTTTTCACCATCAGACGTTAAAAAATCCGTCCATCTAGAACGCATATTACCGTGAAGATGCTTAATAATAATCGCTATACTATTTGTTTCTTCATGAGAAGACCATTGTATTTGTTCATATGATAATTGAGAAAGTGCCCGCTCCCCTTGTTTCTTTGTTGCTTTAAAGTTCGAAATCGCACATTGCAAATATTCTCGTCCGATATCCATATTAGCCCCTACCTTCACCCTAGCTAATTTTTGTTCCATTTGGCAATTCCATATTAGGCTGAAGTAACACAACATCACCAGCTTCAGGAACACCACCAAGCACAAGTACTTCTGATTTGAATCCAGCTACACGCTTTGGTGGAAAGTTTACAACAGCAACGATTTGTTGACCGATTAAATCTTCTGGACTATACCTTTTCGTAATTTGAGCACTTGACTGCTTTATCCCGATTTCTCCAAAATCTATTGCTAGTTTAATCGCTGGTACTCTCGCTTCTTTAAATTCCTCTGCATGTATTACAGTTCCAATTCTCAAATCCAAATTTAAAAAATCTTCAAAATTAGCCATTTATCATTCCCCCCAATTATTACTTAGACAAAATACAAAAATCCCCTTCAAAAAAAGAAAGGTGCCTAAGCACCTTTCTTTTGTAATTCACTTGATTCATTTGATTTATAGAAGAAGAAACCGAGAATCCCGCCAATACATGATGGAATTAACCATCCGATTCCTTCGTTATATAACGGTAACATTTGTAGTACATTAGAAATCGCGTCAATTTTAATTTTCGCACTTTCTAAACCGTTAAAGAAACTAATTAACAATGCACCTAAAATAGCTCCAATATAAATTGTATTACGCTTCCCAATCCACTTATGGAAATACGAAAGTACAATTAATACAATTGCAACTGGATAAATGATCATTAACACAGGTAATGTTACTGCGATTAATTGTGTTAAACCTAGGTTAGATACAATTAAACTAAATACACATACCATTGTTACAATCGTTTTATGCGAAAGTTTTGGGAATAAGTTTGTAAAGAAACCCGCACACGCAGATGTTAACCCAACAGAAGTTGTTAAACAAGCGAGTATAATAACAAGCCCTAATAAAATTTTACCACTCGTCCCATATAGCTCATTTACAACATTCGTTAAAATAAGACCACCGTTTTCTGAGATACCAAGTGATGTGCTTGTTGAACCAAGATAAGCAAGCGATAAATAAATTAACGTTAAACCAAGTACAGCGATAATACCTGATACTACTGTTATTTTTGCAATTTGACTACTCTCTTTTATCCCTTTAGAGCGGATAACTTGTACAACGACAATTCCGAATACGAGCGCGCTAATTGCATCCATCGTTAAATATCCTTGAATAAATCCACCAAAGAAAGCATTTTCTTTGTAAGCAGCTAACGGCGCAGCTGGCTCTCCAATTGGATCAATAATTGCCTTTCCGACAATAACAGCGACAATTAATACTAATAATGGTGTAAGAAACTTTCCGAACCAATCCACTAATTTAGATGGATTTAATGATAAATACCACGTTATTCCGAAGAAAACTATCGTGAAAAGAAATAGCATGTACCACTCTGAAACCATTGCCTCTGATAAAAACGGCTTCATACCCATTTCAAACGAAACAGCTCCAGTACGAGGAATCGCGAAAAATGGTCCAATTGCTAAATAACTAATCAATGGGAAAATAAACGCAAATATAGGGTGGACTCTAGAAGATAGCGCTTTCAAGTCCCCCTCTACAAACGCGACAGCTGTTACAGCTAGTAGGGGTAATCCGACTCCCGTTACAAGGAATCCTATTGTAGCAATCCAAACATTCTCTCCTGCTTGTTGACCTAAAACTGGCGGAAAAATTAAATTTCCTGCTCCTAAAAATAATGCAAATAGCATTAAACCAATTGCTACCGTATCACCTGGCCTTAAACGTCCCTTCATGCTCTTCATTTGCATAGCACTTTTTCATTGTTTATCTCTATATTTTACAATATGCTATGCATCCTCCTCTCTGCTCAAGATGATAAAATATGCCCCTTACAAAGCAGTGTCTTTCTCCATAATTTCTCCATTCCCCTTATTTTTACTCTAATCATTAATACAATTATTATTTTGAATTTTGATTTTTTTGAATTTTTAAATCATTAGAGTGTTATTACGCGGAGTGTAGATGTCAGACCTCTTTGTTTTTATCACACATATAGTAACATATTTAGTTGCAAAATAAAAACATATTTTCAAATTGATTTTTTTGAAAATCGAAATTATCTACATTTTTTATTCTCTTACACAAATATTGTTATAATTTCACCTATTATTCAATCGTTATTTTCAAATAACTTTATACACGTAACATACAAAAGCCATCTAATATAAATTGAAGTGACCCCCGAAAGTTAGACAGGTCGTTTCATTAGGCAGCCTCTAGGGTATGAGCCCGGTATTGTACTGGGCTCATACCCTTTAATTTTGCCTTAATTCTTTTATGGTTATAGTATTCTATA
>NZ_WEII01000151.1:0-7711 GCF_009183805.1 Bacillus sp. B2-WWTP-C-10-Post-4
TACGTTAAGTGAAACTAGATAAAAGAGGGTTCCTAGTATGTTAAAGAAATGGTTAATCATTTTCTTTATTTTTGCTGTTTTTTGTGGAAGTGTTGTTACACTAATACATGCAAATAAAGGAAAAAAATATGATACAAAGGCATTTTCTAATGTAAATAGTAGGCAAAAAGATGTTAAGCAGGAAATTGATGCGAATGAGAAAAAGCGTTATGAAATTGCAGCTGGAAAACTAGATCAGTACTTAAAAGATAAAGGATTTAATGGGAGTGTTCTTGTAGCAAGTAAAGATCATGTCATTTTACGAAAAGGCTACGGTTATGCGAATGTGAAAGATCAAGTATTAACAACGCCAAGAACGAAATATCGCATTGGTTCTATTACGAAAACAGTTGTTGCAATATCTATTATGCAACTAAAAGAAAAAGGGAAGTTGAACATTGAAGACAATGTAAATAAATATATCCCATCGTTTCCAGCAGATAAAAATATTACGTTACGAAACTTGTTAACACATACGTCTGGATTACCAGAACAGGGACAAGGTAGTGTTGACGCAGCATCACGGTTAAAGTTAGTAACGTGGATTGGGGCACAAACGTTACAATTTCCAGCAGGGACAGGATGGAAATATACAGATTATAATTATATGGTGCTTGCATATATTGTAGAAAAAATATCAAATAAACCACTTGCTGAATATGTGAAAGAAAATATTTTGACTCCTGTTGGAATGAATGAATCTGGAATGGGTGCAACACTCCCAGAAGATATTTTCTTAGCAGAAGGGTATACGAAAAAAGATAATAAGTTAATAGCCACACCTCGCTTAAAAATGAACTGGCTGTATGGTTGTGGTGAAATGTATACGACTGTTGAAGATATGAAAAAGTTAGATGAAGCTATTATGGATGGTAAACTACTTTCTAAACAAAGTGTATCAGATATGTTTTCTGCATCACCTGCAAGAAAATATGGATTTAGTTTCTATATTTATCCAGATTATTATCATAACCACGGTGTATTAGCTGGTTGGAACACATTTAATAATTTTAACTGGGATAAACGAACGTTTGTCATATTATTTTCTAACGTCCAAAATGGTATGAATGATGCATTTAATCAAGAATTTAGGAAAATGGCGAATGATTTAATAGAAGGAAAGGGAATATAAAAAAGAGCCTCTAGCGAGAGGCTCTTTTTTATAGAGCTGAAAACTCCTCAACAAGTTGAGTGAATTGTTTTAATGCACTTTCAATCGGTTCTGGCGTTGTTAAATCGACGCCAGCTTTTTTCAATAAGTTTAATGGGTAGTCTGAACTTCCGCCTTTAAGGAATTCAATATAATTTTTCTGAGCATTCGGATCACCGCTTAATAGTTTATCAGCGATTTGAATGGCAGATGCGAATCCAGTTGCATATTTGTATACGTAAAACGGGCGATAGAAATGAGGGATTCTAGCCCATCCGTATTTTACTTCTTCATCAAATACAAGTGAATCACCGTTATATTCTTTAAATAGTTTTTCATAAATTTCACTGAAGACTTGTGCATGTAATGGTTTACCTTGTTCCGCCATTTCATGTGTGATTTTTTCAAATTCTGCAAACATAATTTGTGTAAAGAAAGTACCTTTGAATTTTTCAATAAAATGGTTAACTAAATGGTTACGCACGTTCGTTTCTTTTGCTTCTTTTAATAAATAGTGAATTAATAACACTTCATTTACTGTAGAAGCGACTTCTGCCACAAAGATAGAATAATGTGCAGAAATTCTTGGTTGGTATCCATGTGAATAGTGCGTATGCATACCGTGCCCGCATTCATGAGTAAGAGTGAACAGGCTATTTAAATCATCGTGATGATTTAAAAGAATGAAAGGATGAACACCATATACACCAAAGTTATAAGCACCAGAACGTTTTCCTGGTGTTTCTCTTACGTCTATATATCGTTTATCTTTAAAACTTTTTAATGTCTCAATATATTCTTCTCCTAAAGGAGCTAGTGATGCAATCATAATGTCAAATGCTTCACTATATGGGATGTCTTGTTTTGCACCTTCTACTAAATCGACGCCTAAGTCGTATTGTCTTAGTTCATCTACGTTTAATTTTTCTTTTCGAATTTCATTGTATGTATGTAATGTTTGAATGTTTTTTTTCGTTGTATCAATAAGGTTTTCATATACTTCTTTCGGAACCATATCGCCAAATAATGATTTCTCTAGCGCTGATGGATAGTTTCTTAGCTTCGAAACGGTAACATTATTTTTAATAGCAGCGGATAAAGTAGATGCGATGGAATTCTTTAACTGAACATATGGTTTGTAATATGCTTTATAAGCTTCTTTACGCTTTTCACGATTCGTATCTTCTATTAACTTTGCATACATTCCGCGTGTTAAGTTCACTTTTTCTCCATCGTCAGTCGTCACTTCACCAAATAATATATCTGCATTGTTTAACATACCAAATGTGTGCTGTGGAGAAGAAAGAGCTTCACCCATCTGTGATAAAATTGCTTCTTGGTCCTTATTCAATACGTGTTTTTTATAACGATATAATTCAAATAAGTCTTCTTTATAATATTGTAAGCCTTCTGTTTCTTCTATGTAAGAATGTAATGTGCTTTCGTCTATGCTAAGTAAGAAGGGGGAAAAGAAAGATTTAGCTGCACTTACTTTCACGTGTAATTGTGATACTTTATCGACAAGAGATTGCGCGTCAGTATCGCGTGTATCAAGGTCAGATTGTAATCGTGCATAAGCGAACATTAAAGATATTATGCTAGAAATTTCTTCACTCTTCGTTAAATAAGCTAATAAACTATTGCCATCGTGAATATTGCCATTAAACTCGTGTAATTCCTTCGTTAATACTTCAATTTTATGAAAATCACTTTCCCAATCTTCAATTGTATGGTAAATGTCTGTTAAATCCCATTTTTCTATATCAGCTACTTGTAATCGATCTTTAAGTTCTGTCATAATCATTTCCTTTCTAAACATGTAGTCATATTTCTATATAACTATGAAATACAACAAATTGCAAAAAATCCCTGCTGAAAATTGAAAAGCCTTGCTAAAATAACAAGGCTTACATACTTATAGTGTAATTCCAAATTTTGAATGTAAAAGGTTTGTAAATTGCATGTCTGTAACGGTTTCTTTCGTTTTTTTACCATTTTTCGTTACTGTAAGGCTATCTTTCGTTAAAGAGGCATGCCCATCTTCAGTTAGTTTTACAATAAGAGGTAGTTTATTAAAGGGTGACCCTTCATGTTCAACGATAATTTTTTGTGCTGTATTTGCTTTTTCTTCATCCACTTCTTCTATATAAAATGCATAGCCTAACGTCCAATCATCAGCAGAAGATTGATCCAAGAACTCATTGTTTTTCCGCATCTCTAAAATGTAGTTTCCCTTTTCGTTCATTTCTTTACGAATACGATAATCTCCTGTAACAGAGTGAATGACTTCACCTGAGAAAGGGACAGGGGCAAGAGGTAAGTATGATCCGAATCCTACTTCAATTAAATAAAGTTCATTATGATGTGTTAAAACGGTTGCAATATGGCCAGAATCAACAGCCCATATGGAGTTTGTAGCGTTATAAACTGTTCCTGAAACGAGATGAACATCGAATCCAGAATCTTTCAGGAAGTAATACATAGTAGGATTGAGTTCATAACAAAGACCGCCACGGTTATTTACTAAAATTTTCTCTTTCAAATTTTCTTTTGATATTTCTTTAAAATTCTTTTCGAGAATATTTAAGTTTTCAAAAGGAACAGTTTGTGCCATTGCGTACATAATGTTAGATAAATCTTCAAATGAAACTGTGTCTTTTTCTTCTATATGTAATCGTGCGAAAAATTGTTTTTGAAAGTCTGTCATCGAAATCCCTCCGTTATGCTTTTATAGGTAAATTGTAAACAATCTTGAATAGGATGTGAAATTAAAACTACGTTGAATATTTGAAATTAGATTAAAAATAATATGAGAGAGTGAGAGATTGCTACTTTACTAACGGTGGGACGAATATTATAATAATTCTGATAAACTATGCAAACGCTTTCTTGGAAGGGGATGGTGTACAGATGTTTAAAAGAATAACAATAGTCGGATTGTCAGTTGTTATGTTTTTACCTAGTATATATGACGGGAGTAAAGCATATGCAGACACAGTTAACAATGGAACGTTAATGCAGTATTTTGAGTGGTATGCTCCGAATGATGGAAATCATTGGAATCGTTTGCGTACTGATGCTGAAAATTTAGCGCAAAAAGGAATTACATCTGTTTGGATACCACCTGCATATAAAGGAACTACGCAAAATGACGTAGGATATGGAGCATATGATTTATATGATTTGGGGGAATTCAATCAAAAGGGAACAGTGCGGACGAAATATGGGACGAAAGCACAATTGAAGTCTGCAATTGACGCTTTACATAAGAAAAACATCAATGTATACGGTGATGTAGTTATGAATCATAAAGGTGGGGCTGATTATACAGAAACTGTCACAGCAGTTGAGGTAGACCCGAGCAATCGGAATATTGAAGTATCAGGTGATTATGAAATTAGTGCGTGGACGGGATTTAACTTTCCAGGGCGTGGAGATTCTTATTCTAATTTCAAATGGAAATGGTATCATTTTGATGGAACGGATTGGGATGAAGGAAGGAAATTAAACCGAATTTATAAATTTAGGGGCATAGGTAAAGCATGGGACTGGGAAGTGTCTAGCGAGAATGGGAATTATGATTATTTGATGTATGCAGATCTTGATTTTGATCATCCAGATGTTGCGAATGAAATGAAAAAATGGGGAACGTGGTATGCGAATGAATTAAATTTAGATGGTTTTCGTTTAGATGCTGTTAAACATATTGATCATGAATACTTGCGCGATTGGGTAAATCACGTTAGACAGCAAACAGGGAAAGAAATGTTTACAGTAGCTGAATATTGGCAAAATGATATCCAGACTTTAAATAATTATTTAGCGAAGGTTAATTATAATCAATCTGTGTTCGATGCACCACTTCATTATAATTTTCATTATGCTTCAACAGGAAATGGAAATTATGATATGAGAAATATTTTAAAAGGAACGGTAGTTGCGAATCATCCTACACTTGCGGTTACTCTAGTTGAAAATCATGATTCACAGCCTGGTCAGTCATTGGAATCTGTAGTGAGCCCTTGGTTCAAGCCGCTGGCATATGCATTTATTTTAACGCGTGCAGAGGGGTATCCTTCTGTTTTCTATGGTGATTACTATGGTACAAAAGGAAATAGTAACTATGAAATTCCAGCGTTAAAGGATAAAATTGATCCGATTTTGACGGCACGAAAAAACTTTGCATATGGTACGCAACGTGATTATTTTGATCATCCAGATGTGATTGGCTGGACAAGAGAAGGTGATAGTGTACATGCTAATTCTGGTTTAGCAACATTAATCTCTGATGGACCAGGAGGGGCAAAGTGGATGGATGTTGGAAAGAATAACGCAGGGGAAGTATGGTACGATATTACGGGTAATCAAACAAATACTGTAACAATTAATAAGGATGGTTGGGGACAATTCCAAGTAAGTGGAGGATCAGTTTCCATATATGTTCAGCAGTAATTTGGTGATGAAATAGGAGAGGGAAATATAAGTTTTCCTCTTCTTTTTATATTGTTATCTTTCCTAAATCTTTATGTTTATAAATGAACTAGTCGGCTTTTGAAACACCAAGAGATGCATTGGAATAAATAATGTCATCTTATTCGTACTCGAGGAACATCTCCTTACTGTGATTGCTATAGAACTAAATATTAGTATGTTTTTAATGTGATTTTAATAGATATTATATTTGCTTTACGATAAAATTATTATAATGCAAAATTACACTATCATCATAAAATGATAGTTAATGGGTATTTTTATACTTGTGGTTATTAGTGTTTTCTAAAGTAAGATGATGAGTTTTTATTATTCAAGTTAGCGAAGATAGTTTGATGTAGCGCTTTTTAGAAGAAGTTCTTTATATAAATCGTAATTTAAAATCCATAGGCACATTTCTGTATAGGTGGTAGTAGCAAAAGGAGAGGCAATATGAAAAGAACAATAATGAAATATAGTATAATGTTTAGTTTATTACTATTAACATCATGTGATATATCGAATGAAGAAATTGAACAAAAAGCACAAAGTTATACAAAATCGGAGTATGGTATGGTTGTTAAATTAAACGGAGTTGAAACTCTGGATAACGGAAAGGACTTCCTTGGTCCAAAGGGGCGGATAGTTACTGTGCAGCAAGTCGATGAACCACACTTGCAATTTCAACTGTACTTCGAGGGGCAAATCTCTCCAGAAGTAAATAATGATAACTATGAAAAGAAAAAGGAAGCAAATAATTTACAAGGAAGATTTAATACATATTATGGAGAGAAAAACACTATATTTACTTTTGATCAAATGCAGACTGGGGATAATGTTTCCGATAAGAATACTGAGGAACAAATAGCGAAGAAAAATTTGCAACAGTATTATACGGCAGTTTTTAAAAGTAATACTGTTTTAGATGTAAACAATTCTGTACATATGGAAACATTAGCGGGGGTTGCAAGAAGTATTCAGGAATTTAATAAAACGATTGAAAATAGTAAAAGTAATGTAGAAGATATAACGATTCAGTTGCCAAATATTAATAAGGATGTACTACAAAATATTCCTGTAGATTATATAGTAACGGCTGAAGATGCGAAAAAGACCCTTGAGAAAAAGGTTGATTATATGAACATTTTACAGTCTGCAAGGAAATAGTTTGACACCTTTACTTCTTACAAAACATATAGTATGATGATTTCAGTAAATTAGATTTCAATGACTATAATATAAATTAATGAGAGGTGCTTTTTGTGAGTGCGGTAGGTACTAAATAGGAAAAATTTAATGAAATAAATCGGATAAGACCAGGGGATTTTTATGTACATCATACCCCTAATTTTGTCATGCATTTATTTCAAAACCTATGAAGATACCTACAATACTTTATAAAGCGTGTAATAAGGGACTGCCATCTATTTTTTTATGGCTTATTTCCTCATATGTTATTACAAATGCCTTGTAAATGTAAAAGCTGCGGTATCCCCGCAGCTTTTTTGTATATGTTTTTATTGTATAATTATGGAATTTTATATATGACTCATTGGAATCTAATGAGTAGGTATCTTCATTTATGATAAAAATCAATCATAGTGAGGAGAAACAAAATGAATACGATGACTTTTGAAAAGCTACAATATAACGAATTAAAGGATATAGTGAAATCTTATTGTGTAAGTGGATTAGGTAAGGAATTATTAAACAAATTAGAGCCGAGTACGAGTATAAAAGTAGTGAGAAATCGGTTGAATGAAACGACAGAAGCACGAGCTATATTAGATGCAGAAGGGCATGTTCCTTTCTTCGGCATTTCTAATATTGCTAGTACAATTCAAAAATTAGAAAAAGGGATGATTTTAGATCCAGAAGAATTAGTCAGTGTTTCAGACTTTTTACGCGGATGTAGAAAGATTAAAAAGTTTATGTTAGATAAAGAATTTTTTGCACCAGTATTAGCTTCTTATGCAAATTCAATGACTGAATATAAAAGTATTGAAGAGGAAATTAACTTTTCAATTAAAGGAAATAGTATTGATGCAGCTG
>NZ_WEII01000152.1:0-7652 GCF_009183805.1 Bacillus sp. B2-WWTP-C-10-Post-4
CATATGTATTGACCAGAAAGTCATTAATACTTATCATTTAATAATGTTAAATATTAATTTGCATAATATAATAAAAGTAATGAAGAAATTACAAAAAATATCGCTTAAATAAGGAGGGATATGAATTATTCAGTGGTAATTTCATGGGAAAAGGAGATTATGTATGAAATCATTTCGTAAGTTATTACTGTATTTAAAACCATACATGTTCTTCGCTATTATTGGACCGCTATTTATGGTACTTGAGGTTGCGATGGACTTAATTCAACCGACTATTATGCAACATATCATTGATGTTGGGATTGCAAATCGGGATTTAAATTATGTAATAAAAATGGGGCTTCTTATGATAGGAGCAGCAGCACTCGGTTTAGTTGGAGGGCTTGGGTGTATGATGTATTCTACAAAAGCAGCTGTTAATTTCGCTACAGACATACGAAAAGATGTGTTTGCGAAAATAGAAACATTTTCTAGTAATAATCGTGATTCATTTGGAACAGGTAAATTATTAACGATCGTGACGAATGATATCACTTCCATTCAATCGGCAATGACGATGACATTACGTGTTCTCGTTCGTGGTCCACTGTTATTTATGGGAAGTATAATTATTGTTTTTGTAACAGCGCGAGAGTTATTTCCAATATTACTTGTAGTTGTTCCGATTTTATTACTTGCGATTATTTTAATTGCAAGTAAAGCAAGTGGTACATTTAAAAAGGTGCAAGAGGCATTGGACAAAGTGAATACAAAGTTACAAGAAAATTTATCTGGTGTACGTGTTATAAAAGCGTATGTAAGACAAAAATACGAAATCGCCCAATTTGGAAATGTAAATACAAATTTAACGAAGATAAATATTCGAGCTGTGCAACTTATTTCTTTAATGATGCCAATCATTATGCTAGTTGTAAGTGGCGGGATTGTCGCAACATTATGGATTGGTGGAGAAAAAGTATTCAATGGAACGCTTCAAGTAGGAGCGATTTTGGCATTTATTAATTACTTGAATATCATTTTAATGTCACTTATGTCGATTAGCATGGTATTTATTCAAATTGCGCGAGCTTTTCCATCTGCGGATCGTGTACAGCAAGTGTTAAATACCGAGGTTGATATTATAAGCGCAGCTAATGCAATCGAACCTGAGAAAATCGAGGGGAATATCGAATTTAAAAATGTTAGTTATAGTTATACGAAAAATAATGAATACGTTTTAAAGGATATTTCGTTTAGCATACAAAAAGGTGAAAAAGTAGGGATTATTGGATCAACTGGAAGTGGTAAATCTACCTTAGCGAAACTGTTACCACGTCTATATGATGTGGATCAAGGTGAAATATGTATAGATGGAATAGATGTTAAAACATATGATTTGCAAAAACTCCGTGCTTCAATAGGGTTTGTACCTCAGAAGGCTTTGTTGTTCTCAGGTAGTATAGAAGAGAATTTACGTTATGGTAAAGAAAATGCAACACATGATGAGCTGGAAGTAGCAGCTGCATCAGCTTGTGCGACTGAGTTTATCAATAAGCTGGAAGAATCTTATCGATATAATTTAACACAAGGTGCGACAAATCTATCAGGTGGACAAAAACAACGTGTATCAATTGCAAGGGCACTTGTGAGAAAACCACCGATTCTCATATTAGATGATTCTACATCAGCAGTTGATGCAAAATCAGAGGCTACTATTCAAACAGCTTTAAAAACAAAATATAAAGGCACAACGACATTATTAATCGCGTCCAAAATTTCTTCCATAATGGATGCGGATAAAATACTTGTATTAGATAATGGTGAATTAGTTGGCAATGGTACACATGAACAATTGTTAGAACGAAGTGAGGTTTATCAGGAAATTTATCTTTCCCAAGGTGGTAATTTGCATAAAGAAGGTGGGGAAGAACATGCGTAATTTTCAAGGGCAATTTGCTAATAAAGGTGGACGAAACACACCGAAGATGGGAAAAGCTAAAAATGCCCAAGGAACTGTAATGCGGATATGGAACTATATGGGCTATCAAAAAGCTGCTCTAATGTTTGTTATATTTCTAGTCGTTGTTACTACTTTACTTGGATTATTAGGTCCCTATTTTATGGGAGTCATTATAGATCAATATATTGTACCGAAAGATTTAAGTGGTACAGCAAGAATGTGTATGTTACTTATCGCGATTTACGGTGTAACTGTACTTTTAACATGGTTACAAACATTTGTCATGATTAACGTTGCATTAAAAACAATTCAAAAAATACGACAAGATATTTTTGAGAAAATCCAAACGCTTTCTTTACGGTTCTTTGATGTGCGTTCTCAAGGTGATTTAATGAGCCGTGTGACAAATGATATAGATAATTTGAACCAAGCTTTGACACAAAGTGTTGTACAAATTATTTCATCAGCGCTAACTTTTATAGGTGTAACGATTGCGATGTTCGCCTTAAATTGGATTTTAGCAATTGTAACTTTAATTACAGTACCTATTATGTTTTACGTTACAAAAAAACTAGTTGCATATAGTGGTAAAAACTTTGCGAAGCGTCAAAAAGATTTAGGTGAATTAAATGGATTTATTGAGGAAGCAATTACAGGTGCGGATGTTACGACGTTGTATGGAAAAGAAAAAGAAACTGTACAAAATTTCAATAAAATTAATGAACAGCTAAGAGTTTAAGCTACGAAGGCTGATACATTTTCAGCTTTTATTTTTCCAAGTATGAACTTTATTAATAACTTAGGTATGGGGCTTGTCATTGGGACTGGATCAGTTATGGTCTTAAACGGAATGACAACAGTGGGTGTTATTGCGGCTTTTATTAATTATTCTCGTCAATTCTCAAGACCGTTAAGTCAATTTGCGACTTTAATGAATACAATTCAAGCGGCAGTTGCTGGTGGAGAACGTGTTTTTGAGATTATGGATGAGGTACCAGAAATTCAAAATAAAAAAGACGCATTTGTTGTACAAAATTTACAAGGGCATGTTGCACTTGAGAATGTTTCATTTGGCTATGCAGAGAATAAAACGATTTTAAAAGAAGTGAGTCTTAAAGCGCAGCCAGGAGAGACAATTGCTTTAGTTGGCCCGACTGGATCAGGGAAAACAACAATCATTAATTTGTTAACTCGCTTTTACGATATACAGCAAGGACAAATTCATATTGATGGAAAAGATATAAAAGATTATGATATTAATTCTTTACGAAGTAAAATAGGAGTAGTTTTACAGGATACGTATTTATTTGCTGGTTCGATTATGGATAATATCCGTTATGGACGCTTAGATGCTACTGATGAAGAAGTTATCACTGCAGCTAAGGCAGCATCTGCACATTCTTTTATTAAGCATTTGCCAAATCAATATGAAACAGAAATTGCTTCAGAAGGATCGAATTTAAGTCAAGGACAAAAACAACTTCTTGCGATTGCACGAGCAATTTTAGCAGATGCAGATATATTAATTCTCGATGAAGCGACATCTAATATTGACACAAGAACAGAATTACAAATACAAGCAGGGCTAAATAATTTAATGAGAGGTCGCACAAGTTTTGTGATCGCTCACCGACTTAAAACAATTGAAAAAGCAGATCAAATCCTTGTTATAAAGGATGGAAGAATTTTAGAAAGAGGGGATCATGAGTCTCTCATGGAAGATAAAGGGTTTTATTTTGATCTGTATACGAGTCAGTTTAAAATATAGTAAAAACATTGATATGTTGCGGTTTCTCTTGAGAGGAGAAACCGCATTTTTTATATTTGTAAATATTACTATTCAAATGGTTTTTCACTACATATTTTAACAGCATCCTCCTGCATTCCAGGCAAAACATGTGAATAGCGATTTAATGTTATGAACATATCTTTATAACTGAATTGTTCACTTACAGTCTTTAGATGTATACCTTGTTTCAAAAGTAGCGTAGCATGTGTATAACGTAAATCATAAAATCGAACCTTAAAAATCGGAATTTAAATAAAAAGAGCGCTGTTAAAAGCGCTCTGAGACAAACTATATATTTAGAGAGGAATCAAGATAATATATGGATATTGTTTGAGAATGTTGTAGGTTTTAATTAAAAATAAAGCACACATATAAGTGTGCTTTTATGAACGCTTTAGATTTGTATGACTATATAGTCAACATACAATAAAATATGCTTGTTTGATATAAATGTGTGTCAAATCTATAAAAATATATTTTAGTGTGTATAAGGAACATTAAATGTTAGTTAGCCAAGTCTTTTGTTTTTATCCCGCATTAACGGGCAACCCAATTGGTGAGGGCTAATAATCATGGGGGGATGAACTAAACCCCAATGATTAAAGTTTCACCTTATTAACGAATTTGTGCAACTGTTAACGCTGCAGAACGAATATCTACTGTACCTATTACTTCAACGGGGACAATTTGAATTAAATCACCTGGGTTTAAGTTAATTAGAATGACGCCACTTGATACATCGACTTCACCAGTTCCAATAATATTAGAACGGACTGCGGTTCCGGATCCTGCAATAACATTAGTCGATGAATTTAATGTCAAGAAAAAGCGTGCTGCTTCTGGGGCTACTGGAACGTTATCAAGACTAATCGTTAATGTATAGCTAATTTGATAAATACCAGCTACTTGAATTTTAATACCAGTTCCAGTACTAATTGTATCATTGATTACAGGGACAGTAATGTTAGGATTTGGGCCTGTACTAGGTAATAGTAGTGGTGTAAATAATGTTGCAAATTGAGGTGAAGTAGCATTGAAGGCAAAACCTAGGGCAGGTAGTGTACTAGGTGCTTGTGCTTCACAATTAAAATTAGCGAATTTACGAATGGATGAGCGCATATTTTCACTCCTTTCTTGTATTTAGATTTCGTGAGTATTAACTTCACATTTTGGACAAGCATAATACAATATATGAAAATTTATAGTAGATAGTGCACAAGCGTTACTATTACGGATAAAGCTATGAATAATAATAAATACAATATGGAAAAAGCAGTTAGCTAATTTAGCTAACTGCTTAGTCGATTCTCCAAGAGCAAATAGACGAAAAATTATTGCGCTATATAAAAGATCACTATAGATAAGTGCTCTTTTTGAGAGTGAGTATAAATTTCTATCATTCTATCTAGTATTTGCACTGTATTATGTAGTTGCTACTAAAATTGATGTGAATTTTTAAAATTAGAGGTTTCTTTTAATGAAACCTCTAAAAAGACAACTAAAGTTACGTTATAGTAAATTCAATTGCGATAGGAGTGCCTCCATCTAGGACTGCTCCTCCTACAATAGTAGCAGCTGTAGTAGTCACACCAGTAATAGTATCACCTGTTTGAATAACACCATTAATATAAAGTGTTAAAAAGGCATAAGAAGCAGGGAATGTTGTTACAGCACCAGTGTCATCAGTGAAGTCTGTGTTAGCAAAAGTTAAATCTGCTCCAGCAGCAGTTCCTGTTGCGGCTGTACTTACAAATCGTCTTCCAGCTATAAAAGGTTTAACGATAGGCATTTATGTTCACCCCTTTTTGAAAATTAACTCGGACAAGTGTTTTGAAAGTTTTGTCCTGTATCGTATAATATGCTGTGCTTCTACTAAGAGATACGGCTTGTATACTAGTAAATAAGTATAATTATTATGCGTTTTATAAGTTAGGTTCTTATAAGTAATTAAGTGGTTAAGGTTGGATTTTGTATATGGTATGTTTATGTTAAAAAAGAGAGCTCTTTTAGAAAGAGCTCTTAATCAAATTATTATCTTAGTGTTGGAGGGAAACTGGCGGCCTCAGTGACAGATGGTAGAAATAATTTACGTGGTATGGTAATAAATTCAAGCGCAATTTGCTTTGGATAAAAAAGTATTTGAGTTAAATCTAGAGCATGTATTAATAGTATCATGAAGCTTGTAAGAATGATAAAACTACCCCAAAAGAAACTTTTTGAAGTGTTGCGAAAATCTTTTATTAAAGAAAAGAATGAAAAAAATGTGGTAACAATGAGAATGAAAAATTTATACTTATCAGCCATTGTAATCCTCCTAAAGAACAGTAATTTATATTATACCGTATTTTTCAATATTATTATAAAAAGATTTTAAAGTGAATAATAAAAAAATAAAGCCATAACTTAAAACATTAGTTTAGGTTCTATTGTTTGAATTCTTTGTTTTAGAAGGTATATAATCTGAATTTGAAAATTTTCCAAATGAATTACCATTTTTTATTTCTGATCCAACATCAAGTGCTTAATGAAATGGTATGAAAGATTATAGGCTAGTGATACGAGATTAAATAAGAGGAATTTGCGTACAGCAAGGATTCTAGCTCAGATTTCTACTAGAGAAAAGTATTTAGTTGGAGTTGGTATGTTAATAAAAAACGGATAGATGTCGAAACTAAATATTCATGACATTAAGGACAAAGATCAGGAAATATAATTTGGTATTCTGGGAATAACCGGAGATCCGTAGTTAAGGTTGCATAGTATTTGTATTTTTTTTCTAATTTTTCAATTGTTGTTAAGTGATGAGAACCTAATCCACGTCGTACACTATGTTGAGAAAGAGTCGGCCCAATTTGTAATTTTCGTTTTTTCATTGGATCGTTCCATGGACTGTAAAAAAATTTAAAAATAAAAGCAGGTTCCATGTAAATGCTATAAGGATAATGCGAGCCATGTCTCCCGACTCTATAGTTCCCGTGCGAATTATTGTGAATTAATCTACCGTTAAGATATAGTTGATTTGGATTAGGTTGAATTATTATGCCGTGATAACGTTGTTTAACAAGCGGAGAGCTATATCTTGGATTAGTGTAGCCATAAGTCGGTTCATCAATCATCATAATCATTCTTATTGAAAACATATTGCCGCCCATAGTGCTAAGTGATTTAAAAAATTGTTCTTTATTATAACAGCACAGGAATTCTGTCGTATTCAATACCATTTTCCATCCTGTAATTTCTCTTTCAATTTCCATAACTTCTTGATCAACTAAATAAGCATCAAATTCGAGTGATTTTGAGTTTCGTATTTCCCAATTAGGAGCGAATGTTTTACAGATTTCAACTGAACGATCAGTGGATCCACGATTAATAAGAATGCCATGATCAAATAGCTTTGTATGGTGCATTAACCACCATGGAAGTAAATATTCTTCATTGTAAAAATGAGAAATTAAAGTAGTCTTAATCAAAATCACCTCCGTATTTAACCTGCTTCTTATTTAATATGATATGGAAGGAAACCTATTGTTAGAAGGTTTCCTCTTAAAAGTTTTAAACCACATAGGGTATGTGGATGGATTAGTATATAAAGTAGTCTGATTTTTATTTTTTGAATATAAAAAAAGACACTCAATTGAGTGTCAATATAGTATTGCTCTCGCGTATAGGATTGGAGATGTTCCTCAAATACATATTGAGATGGTCTGTAAAGAAGAAACAATCTTCATCTTTAATGTAACATCGACATGGGTGAAGTGTAAATTGATAATATATATACGGAAAATTTAGTATAGATGTTTTCTACTATGGATATAGTAAAATTTATTTTTATTACTTAATCACTATCGTAATATTTATCAATTGAGTATTTAGATTGTTTATTATAAAAAGAATGAATCATTTTTTAATCAATTCGTATAATTG
>NZ_WEII01000153.1:0-7622 GCF_009183805.1 Bacillus sp. B2-WWTP-C-10-Post-4
CTTCAGGACAGCAAAATGGGCAATTTAAATATCAAAATACATCTACAAATGCACCTTGGAATACATTATCTACGTCATTAAATATTAAATAAACTAACAGAAGAATTCGATGTTATTTTTTTATGTTTGTTATATATGTAACGTTTGGATACCTAAAGGAGTCTACGTTTTTAAGTAGGCTCTTTCTAACTAATGATAAGATATCAGCAAATAGATAAACTATTTTTTCTAATCGACAAATTAAAAGTTTACATAACATTTTTCTGGTAAACAATTTTAGGTTTAATAGTGTAATCAATAAAGTAAGGAAATCTTTCATAAAATCAATTAAGTTATTTAATGGGTCTTTCATCATAAATATCTAAAACTACATATTTATGAAATTTTATAAAATTTTCACTTTATATTTAGTCCTAAATCATACGATTTTAATACAAAATACTATAATTTGATTAGTAATAGCAGTGAAAAAAACATTAAATATATCTAGATTTTAAAGCTAATGTTACTTTATTACGTAATTTGTTTAAAGGGATATATAGGGTTATTATTCAATGTAACTAAAATAATTTAAAAGGAGATAGGAAGTTATGTTTAAAGTAAAAACAAGGGGAAAAATAAAAGAAATTGTTATGGTTTCAACGGCTTGTACCATGTTGTCAATGTATGGAGCACCAATTTCTAGTACAGAGGCAGCAACTCGATCTCATGCCCCATCAGTTTATGTAACACCACAGAATACTGCTGCTTCAGATATTATTAGCATAGACTGGTCACCAGTCCAAACGGCACCTTATACATATTGGGCTGTGCATAACTGGAATCAGGGAGGAGAGGGTGGTGGTTATGCGGGCTTCCAACAACAAAGTGGTTTTGATCAATTCGGTAAACGTACCCTTCACTTTGCGCTTTGGGATCCAATAGCATCAAACCAAGCAATAAAAGCTGAATATTTATCGCCGACTTCAGAAGCCAGTAGATTTGGTGGAGAAGGAACAGGTCTAAAGGTACAAACAACTTATAATTGGAAAGATAGTGAATGGTATCGAATGACTCTACGTTCTTGGCAAGAAGATGGCCATACAAAGTTTGGCCAGTGGATAAAAGATAATAAATTAAATCAATGGAAGTTAGTTGCTATTATGGATCATCCAGTTGCAAATGTGGCATTTAACTATGGTTTATCGATGTTTCAAGAGGACTGGGCTGGTAATGGACAAGATGTAAGAGAAGCACGTCTTAAAAATGGATACAGCAGAAAAGTTTCAGATAAACAATGGAATTCTTGGAATAATCAGCGTATCTCCGGGCAACATGATACGTCCTATCAATACGATGGAGGAGCAACTTCAGAATATCTATGGGTTAGGGCAGGAGGAAATACTCAATCAACTATTGGTACTGGAAAAACCTTTAATATAAATCAGCCTAGTCAACCAGAAATGGGAAATTTAGATTTTGATATTCAAAATACTCGCTTTGAAGATGGAAAATTAAATGTTTCATGGAAATTGAAAGAACAAAGTACTCCACAGTTTAAAGGGAAAATTGAAATCTATGACAATGAAAAGTTAATGGGACAACCTTTGAAAGTAATCGATAATATTAAGTCTTACAAAACTGAGGTAAGTCAAACTATGCAATTGCCTCAAACGGCTTTTGCTAAAATTACATTAACAGACATATTTGATCGAACTGTAGAGAAAAAAGTAGAAATTACAAATGGAAATTCTGATATTTTAGTAGGGAACCAATTTGCATGGTCCCTAAAAGGATATAGTGATCGAGAAATTGCAAAAGTAGATTATAATAAAACAGCAGAAGAGCTGAAAATCAAATTAGAAGCTGGTGTGCCGCATTCTTATTTCAATAGCACATATGCAAGTATTAAAGTCCATAATTCATCTGGTAGCGTTATGTACAATAAGGAAATTATGGGAAATAGACAACAAAATGCTGAAACCCAAACAGTACCTGTAAAAGAGGGAGATTATATAGAATTTACTCATATAGAAGGGGAAGTGGCGAAGGAAAAAACACGAGCGACTTTAACTAACCTTGAGAATGGAAAACAGGAATATATCGGAAAGAAAAGAACATATCGGGTTACATCTACAGGTTTAATCAGACAATAGAAGTATTAAAAAGTTGGGGGAATCCCCAACTTTTTTTATCATTTTAGTCAAGAGGATTCCTTCTTCAAGGAATGCGAAGTGAGTAGGTGGAGATAAACTGGCTTCGAATAACGGATAGCAGGAAGCTTTATCAATAAGTATGCAAATATTTTAAAAACTAATTTTTATACAAAAAGTGTATACTTATGACAAAAAAGTTTCGTTAAACCAATAATTTTGTTTTGGGTAAATTTAAGGTGCGTAATTAATATGCGTTTTTCGAGGGAAATGTATAATTATGTCAAATTTTCTTCATTTACATGACCATGAACGTGGTATAAAAATGAAGCATATCCAAAATTATTAAAGGAGCTGAAAAAATGATTAAAAAACTTATTATTGGTTCTATTTTTTTAGGAACAGCAATAGGAGTAAGTAAACCTACATTTGCTTCAACAAATGATTCTCCATCACAGTTTCAAGATAGGGGAAATGCCCAAGTTCAATCAATACCATCACCATGGCAGTATTTAGGGCAAACCTCTAGGGAACTTCAAATTAAAACTAAGGATCCAAAAGTGCTTGCTTTTGAATTAGCAAAAGAGGCTCCATTTTACGAAGATGAATTAGTGGATGTGTGTTCTGCAATCTTAAGAGAAAATGTAAATGTAGTATATTGGACAAGTAAGGAATGGGCTAGATTTGAAGTAGGAAATTACGAGTTTAAACATGAAATGAAAATTTATAGAGATAAAGAACGTCAGCAATTAATTACTTCACTAGAATCATAAAAAAATAGAAGCTATCTTTAGTAAGATATGCATCCAATGTAGACAGGAAAAGAAATCACATAAAACTGTTTCGATATTGGAAAGTAAACTAAAAAAAACAAGTATAATTACTTGTTTTTTTTAGGTACAGTAATTATTTAGAAGGCTTAGCTTGTGCATGGTCACCTACATTAATTGGAAAACCATAATCCGCTCTACAACATGATTGGGATACAAAAGCTAGAAAGATATCAATCCATTTATTTTTAAATTGAATTAATATTCCTCCGTCATGGTATGATTCGTTATATTTTGAAAAATCATTTCACAAGCAATATGTAATACTTTATGGGAACATTATTAAATTTGAACGATATAAACAGAACTTTGTTGATAATTAGCTAAAAAAGTATTGTACGATTAAATGCATTGTGTTACATTTGTGTTACAAAACTATTACTTAATGTTATTATTGTTTCGGTAATGTTTCTTTTTGTTTCTGTAATGTTACGAAATTTATAGATGTTTTATGTGTATAGGAGTGTGTGTAGTAAAGAGTCTGAGTTGAAAATAAGTGCACACTTTAAATTTCCTTTCTGTCTGAATGAAGAAGACTACCAACTAATTAAGGGGTTTAAAGTAAAAACTTTAAATAAAATGTGCTTCCTTTCCCACACACAATTTAGTACATATTTAAAGTACAGTCTAGTTGCTACACAGACTCTTGTACATATAAACATTAAGGTGAAATAGAGATAAGGATTTATTACATAAAAAGCATTACTTAGCTAAACGTAAAAATATTATCTGTGCATTTTGATAAAATGTTAAAATGCCTAGATGATATTTTTTAGAAGATTTCTTGGATATGTTTATGAATAACAATTTCTAATACTTAATGATTCTCTACTGCTAAAATATCCAATAATTTATGTAATTGGATTTATAAGGTGTATGTACATTCACTTATATAGGGAAAATGAGGTTTTTCATATGAAGTATAGTTATAAAGTTTTTATATTTATTTGGACAATTATTTTATTGTTTTTTCTACTTTATTATGGTTACAGTGAAGTTTCCGACACCGAGCAGGTGCCAGTCATAACAATCAAAAAATAGAAGTGAAAAATATTGAGAAAACCAAATGAGATAAAAATAGATACAGTAGAAAGACTACTACAGGAAGTAATTAATCGTACGAAGTTAGATGAAATATTGGAAATAAAAAACTTTAATGGAAAATATGTTGATTGCTGCTTGGGGAGAAAATTGTAGATATCACAATTGGTATAAAGATATTCATGAGTTATTCAGAGGTTACGATTTACACTGCCTTAGGAAAAAAAGGATAGGTTTCCGAGACACCCTTTATATTTAAGTAACGATTCAAGCTAATAGATTACATAAAATCAGAGCGGATTGTGCATCGTCTTATTCGAACTACAAGAAACCATAAACGAACAAGTAAAGCGGGACTTAGAGTAAACTGTAATGGTGAAACAGGAGGAGACGCATGGGTGTGGTGTTCAATTTGTCATGAAGAACATCCCGTTCTTTTCTGATATGTTTCAATATAATCAAGGAAACCCCTATCATTCCTTACCATTATGTCAGCACACATATATGGTATACGCTCATTTAACAGAGAATTATGTAGGGGAAGATTTATTTCTTCTGCAAAGTGCTGCAGCATTCCATGATACAGGTAAACCGTTTTGCCGTGTATTTAAAAAGCTCAAAGGGTACCATTCGTATTATGGTCACGAATATGTCAGTACTCATATCGCTTGCCACTTTTTAATGGAACTTGGTTTCGAATGGGAGTTTATTGAGAAAGTATTAATGATTACAGAGTTTCATATGAAGATGTTACATGGCGGGGAAGAGGCAGCACGTGAAATCTATCATTACTGCGGTGATGAGATGCTTACGAAATTATATTTTTTCCGAGATGCAGATGCATTTGTGAAGTAGAGAAGGGAAAAAATGCTTGTAAATATCCACGAACATTGCACGTTCCTTGGTCGATAGGGGTAACAAGTGATGACTGTGTTCTACAAAATATGGACGGATTTGAAACTCAAGAAGTAATCGTACTAGAAAAGTTAGATGGTGAAAATACATCCCTTTATAAAGATGCTATTCATGCAAGGTCGTTATCAAGTGGTCATCACCCATCGAGAACATGGGTAAAAACGTTACAAGGAAGTATGGGGTATAGAATTCCAGAAGGCTGGCGTATATGTGGTGAAAATGTATATGCTTGTCATAGCATTCACTACACAGCACTGACTTCCTATTTTTATGTCTTTTCAATATGGAATGAGAAAAATGAATGTTTATCGTGGGATGCAACAGTTGCATGGTGTAAAAAGTTAGGCCTTGCACACGTTCCAGTGTTATATCGTGGCCCCTATAATGAAAAGGTAATTCGTTCGTGCTACAACGGTACTTCACTCTTTGGAGGAATTCAGGAAGGGTATGTACTTAGATTAATGGATGCGTTTCACTATAATGATTTTTCAAAATCCGTAGGGAAATTTGTTCGAAAAGACCATGTGCAATCCAATCAGCACTGGATGACACAAGCGGTTATCCCCAATAAATTAGCAAAATAAAAACACGCAACTCCAAATGGAACTGCGTGTTTTTTCGTTTTCTAACATCATTTGACGTTCATGTATGGTTACTCTTATCAGAGAATATACTCCCTAACACGGAAAACTATTAATTTATTAGTTTTTATTCGTAACTTTTAAAGTATCTAATACGACTTTAGTCGCGTCAGCAATAAGCTTATCATCATATTCTGCATCTTCTTTATCATGATTAGAAAGGATGGCAAGAACAATTGGCTTTTTATTTGGTGGCCAAATAATCGCAATATCATTCCTTGTTCCATAAGATCCTGCGCCTGTTTTATCAGCTACTTCCCATCCTTTTGGTACGCCCGCACGAATCAACTTATCACCAGTCGTATTTCTCTTCATCCAATCTACTAATAATTCACGTTTCTCTGTTGGAAGTGCAGATCCTAATGTAAATGATTGAAGTGTCTTAGCGATCGCTTCTGGTGTACTGGTATCGCGCGTTTCTCCAGGATGTACTTCATTTAATTCAGGTTCAAATCGTTCAGATTTAGTAACCGTATCTCCCGTTTCTCTCAAGATTTTTTCAAATGCGGATGGACCACCTAATTTTTTAAGAATTAAATTATGTGCCGTACTGTCACTATATCGAACAGAAGCATCTGCAAGTTCTTTTAACGTCATTCCTGTATCCACATGCTTTTCTGTAATTGGATTATAATTAGAAAGGTCTTCACGCGTATACGTAATCCTTTCATCAAGAGCTTCTATTGAGTTCTGACGTAAAAGAGCTCCCGCTGCTAATGATTTAGATGTAGAGGCAAATGCAAAACGATCATTTGGATGATAAGCAACAGTTTGATTTGTACCTGTATCCAGAGCATAAATACCAAGCTTAGCATTATATTCTTTTTCAAGCTTAGCAAAAGAATCATGACGTGTATTTTCTTGTTTAATTTGCTTTATTTGTTTTGTTTGCTTAGGTAGTTCAGATGGAGTATTACTATTAGAACACCCTATTAGTGTTACACATGAAAGTAATACGACAGGTACAATCTTTTTGTAGGTAAAGAACTTGTTTAAAACGTACATGAATTTTCAACCTCTTTCAACGATATATGGATTTTGTTTTGGTATTTTAAATACCGATGTTAATTAAAGTGGGTGTTGGATACCAATACTTCTGAAGTTGAATTTTAACAGGATAAGCAGAACCAAAGCGTTTATATGAATGAACGGTTACTGTTTAGGGTGTTTCTTTTTTGCTTACACTCGTAATAGTTTACCTGTGAAAGTATTAAACTCGTAACGTTTAAATGAAGTATTTCAATACACACTTTTTTTACATCACTTTACTTTTGGGAATAATAAGTCCTTTCATATTTTTAGGAATACACATAATAGACACTCTAAGTAATAAATTTGTTCCATTTTAACTTGGTGAACGGTAAAGAAAATACAATGAATTGTAAATGAAACCTGTACGGGAGTATAGTACAGTGCATATGAAAACTCCCTCAATGCTATCTCTGAAAAAATCATAATTCTCGGCTTTATAAACTGTATTTTCAAAAACATTGCGAGCTTGTAAGAAAAATGAAAGGTAATTCAATATGAGATAAACAACCTTACTACTACAATGAAAAACAGAATTATTCTTAAAAATCATGAGATACGATATCAAGTTATTTGTGTGTTTAATATATTTGACCAAATATTCCAGTTTCAATAGGAAAAGTCGAATCAGACCATTAACAAATGGTATATTATTCGTATTTTGGAAAAGTCAAAATGTAGACAAGCATCTTCTATCAAATCTCATTCTTAGTGTGTACATTTGGAGGGGATTTCTCATATGAAATTAGTAAAAGTAACAGATGTTAGTTAGGAGAAAGATGATAATGTTAACAAATTCTATGGGAAGGTGAAGAAAGAAGGTAGCGTAGGTCTATTCCTACGTGTATATCATTTAGATAAAAAAGGTGTAACAGCTTGGGAGGAAGTGCAGGAAGACGAGCTTCCTAAGAAAGTAAAAGAAAAACTAGGTGTGAAATAATCATTTATTTGTGATGGTGGATTCTCCTACGTCGAGGGTTTGCCGTTTTTTATTATATGTTATGTTGTAATTTTTTATATGAAGTATATTGAAA
>NZ_WEII01000154.1:0-7199 GCF_009183805.1 Bacillus sp. B2-WWTP-C-10-Post-4
CTCAAATTTATACTATAAAATCATTTTAATATGAAAAATTGGAATGAAAAGAAAGGAGAGGAATATGAATAAAGATGTCGCTTTGAAATGATTATTATCATTTCATTAGGAGTTGATGTAAAAAGATGAAGAGATACGAGGAATTGGATTCTATAAGAGGGATTTCTTCATTAATAGTAATGATCGGTCATCATTTAATGATTTTTTCAGCATTTCAAAATTACAGCTATGAAGATAATAAACCATTTGTTGTGTATCTATTAAAAGAAACGCCTGCTCGTCTTATTTTTAGTAGTGGTAACGAATCTGTTATTATCTTTTTTGTTTTGAGCGGATTTGTTTTGTATGAATCTATTCAAAAAACCTATAGTAGCTATGGGTCATACCTTTTAAAACGTATATGCAGAATATATATTCCTTATATTGTGGCAATAATTATAGCTATTATATGCCAAGCTACAATTAGTGAATATGGTATTTCTTATTTAAGTGAATGGTTTAATCGCTCATGGACGATTGAAAGTTCTCCAAGCTTAATAGCGCAACATATTTTATTGGTTGGGAAATATAATACAGATGCATATAACGGTGTGATTTGGTCACTTGTCCATGAAATGCGAATATCAATAATTTTTCCGTTAATTTTGATGATTTGTTTACGAAAAACGTTAAGGTGTTCATTACTATTATTGTTTAGTTTTAGTATATGTTCTGTCGTAATATTATTTTTGTTTCGCTCGGGCTTAACATTAACAAGCTATGCATTAACGTTGCATTATACGGTGCTGTTTTTACTCGGAGCACTAGTTGCGAAGTATAAAAATAATTTAATAGTTTTTTATAGTAATTGTACTAAAAATACGAAAATTGCATGGTTTTTATTTGCGATTTTACTTTTTATGTATGAAGGACTTATTGGAGAAATTAAAGTACTCAATAATTTTATATTTCGAGACTACGTAGTGGCGATAAGTGCAAGTCTATTTGTCATATTAAGTTTGTCAATATCAACTTTGTCATCCTTGCTACGCAATAAATACTTGTTATATTTGGGGAAGATTTCTTACAGTCTTTATTTATACCATATTATATCGTTGTTTTCCCTTATATACATGCTCCATGAAATATTACCGTTGCCTATTATTTTAATTTTTTCACTTATATTTTCGTTTATATTTGCAATACTTTCGTATATATATGTAGAAAAATTTGCATTCAGAGTCGGAAAGTATGTAACAAAACAAGTGGATAGAAAGAAGAGAGGGGTATCTGTAAAGAGTGACTTGCAGGATGTTATTCAGAAAAGGGCGGTGAAATAATTGAAGCAAGAAATGAGTATAAAAGATTTTCAACAATTATTGAAAAGAAGATTCGTAACGATTATTTTAACGATGTGTTGTTTAACCGCTTCTTTAGTTCTTATCTCTATGTATGTTTTAAAGCCGTCATATCAATATTCAACGCAAATTCTTGTTGGGAATTTAGATGAGTTTAATAAGGAAAATTCAACAAATAAAACACAAGAAAATAAGCAACTAGTAACATCGTATGTTGATATTTTAAAAAGCCCATTAATTATTTCAACAGTCAAAAAAACTTTGAAATTAGAGCAATCAAGTTATGAATTAGCACAAAAAATCTCGGTAGTGAATACGGACAACTCACAAATTGTAACTGTTACAGTAAAAGATTCCAATCCGAAAGTCGTGAAAGACATTGTAAAGACATTGGCAGAGCAATCACAAAAAAGTTTTCAACAGTACACAAATGTACAAGGTGTGAAAGTGTTGACGGATCCTGAGTTACAGGAACAGGCTGAAAAATTGTTTCCGAAATTTCAACTGATCATTCCTATTTCTTTAATTGTTAGTTTTTTTGTTGGGATAGGTTTAGCTGTATTTCGAGATTATTTTGATGAACGTATATACACGGAACAAGATTTAGAGAAAATAACAACAGTCTCTGTTATTGGTCACATAAATATGAAACCGAATAGAAAACAGAAATCTACAGAGGTTGATAAACAATCATCTATATATCGAGGTGAACATGTCGATGTTTAGGACAAAGAAACAGCTGCCATTCGATTTGCATGATGATCTGATGAAAGAGCAGTTTTATACGGTGTATCACGAGTTGAGAAAATCTGGAAAACAACTGTTCACAGTTAGTTCAACGAAGGACAGAGGTGTTGTTGCCTCGCTTATAGTAAATATGGGTCTAGTGTTTGCTGAAATGAAGAAAAAGGTGTTACTTATTGATGTGAATTTTTCTGACCCAAAATTACATGTATTATTACAAAGTGATCACATGATAACAGTAAACGATATAATAAGCTCTTCCCCCTGTAATTATGAATCTTTTTCTAGTAATTTGTCTAAATACTTATATTGTATTCCTGCAAAAAAAACAGTACACACAGGGACGCCCTTAGTTGCTATGGATGAATTTGATAATGCGATTGCTAAGTGGAAAGAAGATTTTGATTACATTTTCTTTTATTCTTCTGAAGTATTTGAGCTTCCTGCTACGCACATTATTGCAGGGAAATGCGATGGAGTGGTTTTAGCAGTTAAAAAGCGAAAAGATTCACTACGTACAGTGCAAAAAGTAATAGCGGATATAAATAGGAAAGAATGTGAAGTAATAGGTATAATTTTATATTCTTGAATGTGGGGGTAACGATCCATGATTCGTGAAACAAATCAAGCCAAGTTGTATACGATTCCGGCTCAAGAAAAGCCTAGCATATTGAATCGAAGTGTAAAACGCTTGTTTGATATTATATTTTCAATCATATTGTTACTATTAACAATACCAATTATGTTGTTCTTTTGTATTATGATTACTTTAGAAACATCAGGGGCTCCAATATATTTTCAAGAACGTTTAGGTATAAACGGGAAGAAGTTTAATGTATTTAAATTAAGGTCGATGGTAAAGGATGCTGAAATGAACGGACCACAATGGGCAACAGAACATGATCAAAGAATTACAAAAGTTGGATTGTTTATAAGAAAAACGAGAATTGATGAATTACCGCAACTTTTAAACATTTTAAGAGGAGATATGTCTTTTGTAGGCCCTAGACCAGAGAGAGAGTTTTTTTATAATGAGTTTGATGCGTATATTCCAGAATTTAAGGAACGTTTAATAGTAAAACCAGGATTAACAGGATGGGCACAAATAAATGGAGGGTATAATCTTGATCCAAAGGAAAAGTTGAGGCTGGACATGGAGTATATTGAAATGAAAACATTTCGGATGGACATCCGTATTTTATGTAAAACCGTTTTAATTGTATTGAACGGTAATGGTGCAAGATAAATATATATGTAAATAAACAACATATGTAAGTAGGTTACTTGCAAAGGAGAACTTGTATGGGTAGATCTATTCTAAACAATATTATCCATCTATTTTATAGTACGATTTTAGCTAACCTTCTTCAGGCCGTCAGTTTAATTGTTTTAGCAAACTTTTTTAACGCACAACATTATGGGATGTTTAGTGTTGCCATAGCAGTGACGTTTGTTATGTTATTCTTTACAGACTTAGGACTTAGTAATACGTTTCTTCGAGAAGGGGCAAAGGATGGAGCAGATTTAGAGCAGATTTTATCATCGTATATAAAAATAAGGATGATTCTACTTATTTTTATTTCTATCATCGGTTATATTGCTATTCATTATATGTATGCGGATAAAAATTTAATTTATATGATGATAAACGTAATGTTTTTCATGTTAATAGGATTAACTTGGCAAAACATAGGGATTGCCTATTTTCAACTGACGGAACGTATGAAGTATATAGCGCTCATAAAAGTTGTATCAGCATCAGTTGTCATTATAATTACATGTTTTTGTATTTTCGGAGAGTTACCGGTGTATGTAACGGCTCGCTTATATGCTTTTGGGTATATGATCGGCGGTTTATTCAGTATATATATCATGAGAAGAAAGACGAAAATGAATATGAAAGTCGTAATTCATAAAGCGTTATTTTGGCAATTAACTCCCTTTATTATAAGCGGTTTTTTAATAATGAGTACGCCACAATTAGCGCCTATCTTGCTTAACTATACATTGCCATTAAGTATAGTAGGTGTTTTTGCAGTGGCGTACCGGATGCCGGCAGCTTTATATCAAGTACCAGGGGTAATTGCAGGTGCATTTTTTCCAGTGCTTTTTAAGCATTATAACCAGAATAATATAGAAGAGCATACGAAATTAAATTTGCTTCAAATTAAATCAATGGCGATTGTAGGAATATGTATGACAATCGGTTTATATCATTTAGCACCATACTTTATTTCTATATTTTTTCATGAAGAATGGAGCGATGCAGTAGAACCACTCCAAATATTATCATTTCTTATTGTGCTACAAAGTTTAAATATTGCCATTGCTGACGGTTTAACGACGAGTGGATGTCAAAATAAGAGGACTGTTGTGCAGTGTGTAGCATTGGTGATAGGTGGGGTTATGCTTTATAGCTTTAGTAGTATTGGTGGAGTGATAGGAGCGGCATACGCTATGGTTTTATTTGAAATCGTCGCTTTAGTGGGATACATAGCGGTAAGTGTAGTGAAGAAAAAAATTGTATTCCAAATTGTAATACCGTATACAATTTATTTTGGTGTAACCTTTATTGGAGTGCAATATATATTGCATACATATCATTTAATTGCGCTTGTTCTTAATATATTAATCGTAGTAGCTGCCATATTCCTATATGATTATGAGCTGAAAAAACTTCTTCTTTCTTTTATAAGAAAAATACGCAAAAAGGATTATATTACGAAACAGGGGATATAGCCTATGGAAAATAATATGAAAGTATCGATGGGATGGATTATTCTTCTAATATTATTTGTTATGTTAAGTAAATACAATTTATATATTGGATTTTCATTGAAGATATATATGATTTTTTTAGTCATATATTTTTGTTTAACAATTAAAAAATTTCATATTCAAAAGTTATATTTTCATGAAGTTGTATTTTTACTGTTTTATTTCATTTATTGTTTAAGTGGAATTCTTTCTATGTATTTAAATGCTAGTATTCGTATGATTTTTGGCGTGCTACTCGTTTTAGGATGCTATTTTATAATGAGGAATTTATTGGGGAATACTGAAATAGTGGTACTTGAATCATCTATTGCTTATGTAGGAGTAGTATTTAATGTTGTAAGTCTAATACTATATATAATTGGTTTACAATACTTTAGTTTATACGGTGGAGAAGAGAGAGAAATTTTTGCTGGGTTATTAGTGGATAGAGGATATCCACGATTAATTGGATTGCTAGATGATCCTAACATTTTTATTTTTTATAATACAATATTTTTTATGTACTATATGACGAATTTACAAAATATTACTAACATCTTAGGATTGATTTTATGTGTTACGACAAGTCTATTAACCTTTTCAAGGGGCGGTATATTAGCGCTTGTACTTGTCGTTTTTGTATATATATGTATGTCTAGTTTCGCCAAAAAAATAAAAATAATTATGAGTTTAGTATTGTTTAGTGTAGTTATTTTTAGTTTATCGAATAGTGTAATGGGGGGCCAATTAGATGATATATTAAATAAACGAATTTCTGATTTTTCCCATGATAATGGAAGTGGTAGATTTACATTATGGGAAGCTGCTTTTAAATATTATTTATCCAATCCATATATTGGAATCGGCGCTTTTAACTTTTCGAATTATTATGAGTATCAATTTAATGAAAAATTATATGTACACAATACATTTTTAGAAATTTTGTCTGAATCGGGTACAATTGGTTTTCTTCTATATAGCGCGTTTTTATTCATATTAATGTTCAAGCTAGCGCAGCATACTTTGTTTCGTGAAAAACCATATCTTCTATTGACTATGATTGCATTTTTATTTCAGATGATGTCATTGTCACTCATTATTAACGAAGCGTTCTTTTTATTTTTAGCAGTTGTTGTGAAGTATATTTCAATATATGAAGGAAGGGGAAAGATAGATGGTAAAATGTCTATCAGCACATAACGAGCCGCCTTATGTTTCTGTAATAACACCTTCTTATAATAGTATACGATTTATAGGTGAGACAATTTCATCTGTACAGAATCAATCGTATGAAAACTGGGAAATGATTATCGTTGATGACGGTTCAACCGACCAATCTGCCGCAAAAATTAAAGAGATAATAGAAGGAGACTCACGAATTAGGTTATTATCATTAAAAGAAAATGTTGGTGCTGCTAAAGCTCGGAATTTAGCGATCCAAGAGGCAAGAGGAAGGTACATTGCCTTTTTAGATAGTGATGATATATGGTTGCCACATAAATTGAAGACACAATTGTTATTTATGGAAGAAATGAATATAGCTTTTTCATATGCGTCGTATAGTTTAATTGATGAAAATGGTAATGAATTAAATCGTGAAGTGAGTGTACCAAAATCTGTTGACTATCATTATTTAGTAGGAAATACAATTATCGGGTGTTTAACAGTGATGATTGATCGTGAAAAAATTCCGTATGTCGAAATGCCTAGTATACAGCCGGAGGATACAGCGTTATGGCTGAACTTATTACATGAAGGGTATGAAGCAAAAGGGATACAGCAAGTGTTAGCAAAATATAGAATTGTTACAAATTCTGTTTCGAGAAATAAAATTAGAGCAGCTTTTCGGTATTGGAAATTGTTAAGGGAACAAGAACGACTGAATTCGGTGCAAATTTTTTACTATTTTAGTAAGTATGCTTATCATGCTTATAAAAAAAATAAAATCAATGTAGTTGGGAAGACGCAATTATGAATATACTGTTGATGACAGATAAATTGATAACTGGCGGAGCCGAAAGCTATTTCTGTAAATTGGAAAGTAATTTGCGTTATGATGATTTTAAGATTTATACAGCTGCAGGTGATGGAGAACTATATGAATCTCTTACTAGAAAAGAAAATTTTATATTACTTAGTCGATGGAATCATTTGAGAAATATTTATTATTTACGAAACGAAATTTGTAAACGAAAGATAGAACTTATTCATGCAAATAGTTTGCGAATGGTATTATATGCTTTTCTAATTCAAAAGTTTATTAAAAAAAAGATAAAAATTGTTTATACGAAACACAATGTAACGATATTAGAAAAGAAAATGCCAACGCTTTTTCGGTATTTCATGAATAAATATGTGAAC
>NZ_WEII01000155.1:0-7189 GCF_009183805.1 Bacillus sp. B2-WWTP-C-10-Post-4
GTATTTATAAAAGAATGTTGGCTATTCATAAGAAATATGATTGGCACGGTTTTTGCTTGTATTACATGTAAGGAAGGGAGATTGTATGTAAGGAATCTGTACTCGTAATAGTATAAAACAAGCTACTATTGCATTATTAATCATAGTTGTATTTATAGCGGAACTGTAAATACATACAAATAAGTGGTTTTTTGATTTTAAAATTCTGAATTTTCATTTAAATTATTAGGGGGCAATGGTATGGTTAAATATTCGAAAATTTCTAAGTGGATTCTTGGTGTTGGACTAGTGACAATAACATGTAATGGTTTGCAAATTCAAGCAGAGACAAAAGAGAAAAATGTGAAGAACGTATTACAAATGGAGCCGGTAGGAATACAGAAATCTGTTGATGAATTGGCGCACCCTTCAAAAGTACAAGAAAATGAATCTTTTACAAAACGGTTAAAATTAGCGGATTTATCGCAGCGTCCACTAGCACCAACCGATAATATTAAGCCGTTAGCTGAAGAAAAAAAGTATTCGATGGCTGAGTTAAATCAACTAAATAATAAACAATTAACTGATCTTCTTGTGACAATTAAATGGTATCAAATTCCGGAATTATTTCAGTTTAATAGTGATAGTCTTAAATTCTATCAAGATGATAGCCGAATGCAAGCGATTATTAATAAACTAGCAGAACAAGGACAAGCTTATACGCAAGATGATTCAAAAGGGATTGAAACATTAGTAGAAGCTCTACGTGCAGCGTTTTATTTAGGTTTTTACCATGATGAATTAAGCAAACTAAATGAGCGTAGCTACCATGATAAATGTTTACCAGCTTTAAAAACAATTGCAAAAAATCCAAATTTCAAACTTGGTACATCAGAACAAAATAAAGTAATTGCATCATATGGAAAATTAATTGGAAATGCATCAGCAGATGTTGAAACGGTTTTATATGCAGGTGAAATTTTTAAACAATATAACGATAATCTTGCAACTTTCATTGAAGACCGAACAAAAGGAGACGCTATATATGAGTTGATGAAGGGAATTGACTTTGATATTCAGACGGATATGTACACGACTGGAAAAGAGCCAAAATATACGATGTGGTTTCGAAATATTGATAACTTTATTAATGAAATAAATCGTTTTGCACTACTTGGTACAGTAACAAATAAAAACGGATGGTTAATTAATAATGGAATTTACTATGCTGGCCGATTGGGCAAGCTTCATAGCACGCCCACAAAAGGACAACAAGTTGTTACAGATGCAATGCGAATTTATCCATATTTAGGAGAGCAATACTTTGTTGCGGCAGAACAAATTACTACAAATTATGGAGGAATAGATGCGAATGGAAAAACTGTAAATTTAGATCAAATTCGAGAAGAGGGTAAAAAGAAATATTTACCGAAAACGTATACGTTTGATGATGGTGCAATTGTCTTTAAAGCTGGGGATAAAGTTAGCGAAGAGAAAATTAAACGTCTATACTGGGCGGCAAAAGAGGTGCGTTCTCAATTTTATCGTACAGTTGGTAGCGATAAACCACTTGAAAGTGGACATGCTGATGATGTGTTAACGATGGTTATTTATAATAGCCTAGATGAGTATCAATTTAATCGTCAACTGTACGGATATGAAACGAATAATGGTGGGATTTATATTGAAGGGACAGGGACTTTCTTTACATATGAACGTACACCAGAGCAAAGTATTTATAGTCTGGAAGAATTGTTCCGCCATGAATTTACGCACTACTTACAGGGAAGGTACGAAGTTCAGGGATTATGGGGCCAAGGGGAAATGTATCAAAATGAACGTTTAACATGGTTTGAAGAAGGGAATGCAGAGTTCTTTGCAGGTGCAACGCGATTAGATAGTGTAGTACCACGAAAAAGTATAATTGGTGGGTTATCTAATGATCCTGCAAAACGTTATACAGCATCACAAACATTAAATGCGAAATATGGAACGTGGGATTTTTATAATTATTCGTTTGCACTGCAATCATATATGTATAATAAGCGCCCAGAAATGTTCGATAAAGTACATGATTTAATTCGCGCAAATGATGTTTCAAGTTACGATGAATACCGTGCTACATTAAGCAAAGATAATAAGTTAAATGAAGAATATCAATCTTATATGCAAATGCTTATTGATAATCGTGATAAGTATACAATTCCACAAGTATCAGATGAGTATTTAACTCAGCATGATCCAAAATCGCTTTCGGACGTTACGTCAGATATTACGAATGAAGCGAAATTAAAAGATGTGAAAGTAACAAAGAATAAATCACAATTCTTTAATACATTTACACTACAGGGGACATATACAGGAAGTGCGGCTAAAGGAGAAGTTGAGGACTGGAAAGTGATGAATGAAGCAACGAATGATATGTTGAAACGTCTTTCAGGAAAAGAGTGGACTGGATATAAAACATTGACTGCTTATTTTGTAAATTACCGTGTAAATAATGCTGGGCAATTTGAATATGATGTTGTGTTTAGCGGAGTGAATACGGAAGAAGGTACGGCTGTAGAAAAAGAACCGAATAATTCATTTGAAACAGCAAACCCACTATCTTTGAATATTTTGTTAAGAGGAACCTTGAGCGATCAAGATCAGGGGGATAAATTTGTTATTGATGTAAAGGATCAAAAAGATTTACAAATTTCTGTTACGAACGAACAAAATCTTGGATTGAACTGGGTATTATATTCTGAATCAGATTTAAATAATTATGTAGCTTATGCAACAAAACGTGATGGGAACAAATTGCTTGGAAATTATAATGCAAAGCCAGGGAAATATTACTTAAGTGTATATAAGTATGGTGGTGGAACAGGGAATTATACGGTACAAGTAAAATAGTTTACTATAGTTTGTTTTGAAAGGCTACTTATTACATTTTTTAGCGAAATAAAGTATGTAATGTTAAACATTAAACTAATTCAACATATCCCTGTTCTAATTATAGAACAGGGATATGTTGGCTTTATATTTTTAAATTAAATAACCTCATTGGATTTTGATAAGAAAATAATTAATATAGATCTGAATTCTCATTCGTAAAGCATGTTTTAATCTTCTTAATGCTCTTTCATTTTTGTCTCGATTTTTGTTTTCAAATCAGTTGATACTTGATTGAAATACCCCAAAACGATCTCCCTAATATCATCGGATATAACTTTCAAATCACTAGCTAAGTTTTCAGCGAGATGTTCTTTTTCTATTGGCTGTAACTTCGTATAAAATTCACCAGCTTGTGTAAAGTCATCCTGTTTCGTTATAGAAGCTCTTTCAAGTTTACCTTCAACGTACCTTCCTTCACCGGTTGTAATTTGATTAGCAGGTGTCCAATCTTGCTGCTGGTTAATCGTTAATTTACGAAATTCGGGACCAATTCTTCTTCTTTGTGAATCACTGTAAATGTTAGCGCGCCCTTGCAGCATTTTATCATCTGATAGTTCTGCACCATCCAGTAAATTAGAAGGGGAGAATGCGACTTTTTCTACTTGTTCCATAAAATTTTCAGGATTTTTATTTAATACCATTTTCCCGACTGGTATGAGAGGATACGTTTGTTCATCCCATACTTTTGTGTCATCTAAAGGATCATAAGAAAGGTGCGCTTCATCTTTCGGATCCATGAGCTGGACGTATAAACCATACTCCACTGGTTTACCATTTTCAATAGCATCATATAAATCTTTCCCGCTATAATCAGGATTTTCGGCAGCTAGTTTAATTGCTTCTTTACTAGTAATGTACTGTACACCTTCAAACGGGTACCAATGATACTTTACATACTTTCGATTACCTTCCGCATTTCTCCATACATATGTATTAACACTATGTCCTGGAATGTGGCGAAGACTTTTGGCCGTACCATTATTAGAGTATAAACGGACAACAAAATGAATAGATTCAGGTGCTTTAGCGACAAAACTCCAAAATCTATTAGGGTCTATTAAGTTATTTTTAGGTGAAGGCAATAATGCTTGAATCGTTTCAGGGAAACGCATCGGATCACGGACAGAAAAAACAGGAATGTGATTACATAAAAGGTCAAAAATGCCTTCTTTTGTATAAAATTTTGTAGAAAAACCGCGTACATTTCTAGCAGTATCCGGTGTTCCTTTCGTACTAACAGCTAACGAAAATCGCACCATAACAGGAACTTTCTCATTAGAATTTTGTAAAAAACTTAATTTAGTATGTTCAGACATCGAATATATCGTTTGAAAATAACCGAACGCACCAAATCCTTTTACATGAACAGGTCTTTCTAAAATTTTTTCATGAATAAATTCTTGTAACGTCTCGTGAAGTACACTATCTTGCTCTAGAACAGGTCCACGTGAACCAACTGTTTGTGAGTGAAGGGTAGCTTGTTCATTACGTTCGCCTTTTTTATTAAAGTGATTCCCTAGTAAAGATTGCCCCTGTTTATCATAGTTTTCATTCATCGATATAGCCTCCAAATTTTTTTGTCGATTGTTACTAAATATGATTTTATAGTCTCGATTATGTATGACATACAAAGTTCAAAGCAGTAACATACCGCTAGATGAAAAAAACACATATGTAGTGGACCTGTTGAAATAGAAGAAATTATGGAAAAATGAATATCGGGAAGAGAAAGCACACGTTTTAATAAAAAATGTGGAAGAAAACCACTATTAAAATTTCAATCTTAAAACTTAATTTATAAACGATTATATAGAGAATGAATGTTAAAAAAGGAAAAATAACTAGGAGGAATTTAACATGTCGGATTGGTTTCAATTAGATAAAGAATATATGATGTCTACATATTGTCGTACAGAGGTTGCAATGGAAAGAGGAGAAGGATGTAAACTATATGATGTAGATGGTAAAGAGTATTTAGATTTATTTTCTGGCGTAGGAGTAAATGTATTAGGATACAATCATCCTAAAATTGTACAAACGACAATGGAACAAGTTACAAAATCGTTGCATCTGCCGTTTCATTTTTTAAATCCAGTTGCGATTGAATATGCAAAGAAATTAGTGGATTGCTCATTAAAAAACGGAAAGGTCTTTTTTACAAACTCTGGTACGGAAGCGACAGAAACAACTTTGAAATTAATTGATAAATATAGAGCTAATACGAATGAAGAACGTGAAGGAATTGTAGTGCTGAAGAATAGTTTCCATGGGCGTACGTTAGGGGCACTTCATTTTACGAGACAAGAAAGTGTATATCAAAATTTCCCTAAAACATCGATTCCTGTATATGAAGTAGAGCGCGAAAATATAGACCAATTAGAGGAGACTATTATTAAAGAAAAACCAATTGCGATTATGCTAGAGCCTGTTTTAGGAAGTGGAGGAATTTATCCTTTATCAAGTGAATATTTACATGGTGTTCAATATTTATGTGAAAAATATAATGTACTTCTTGTCGTTGATGAAGTTCAAAGTGGTATGGGTAGAACGGGAAAACTATTTGCTTATCAAAATTTTAATATTACACCAGATATTATTCAAATTGGTAAAGGAGCAGGAGGCGGGATACCGCTAGGAGGAATTATTGTAGGCAAAAAGTTATGTGATGTATTTTCACCAGGAGATCACGGGACAACGTTTGCTCATTCATCAATGGGAACGGCTTTAGGGTTAACGGTATTAAACACATTGATTGAAGATGGTTTAATGCACGAAGCGTATGAAACGTCACTATATTTAAATGATAAATTACAAGAAATTCAGAAAGAAAACTCTTATTATATTCAGGAAGTACGTCATGCTGGCATGATGTTTGGAATTAGTCTGAATGATACGAATGAAAATGTGAAGAAATTACAGGTTGAGCTAATGAATAAAGGAATGTTAGTCGATGTAACACAAGGGAATATTATTCGATTACTTCCGCCGTATATTATTACAAAAGAGGAAATTGATGCATTTATTACTCAATTTATTACTTGTATGGATAAGGTTGCTACTGTAGTAAGTGCTTAAAAATTAAAAGCTATATTTTATATAAAGTGCACTCTAATTGTTGGGGATAGTTTACAATTGGGGTGCATTTTTTATAGTTGAATTTTGTAAAATATAGTCGTTTGTATATGATAACGGAAAAATAGAAGGAATTTCGTTATATTTGAGTGGTGAAGAAAAGGGAAAGTAAGTATAAAGATAGTAGATAAAGCGGGTGGTTTAAATAACTAATGATAGAACGTTTTGAAAATAATAGCATACGAATATATAAATAATAAGAATGAGGTGATATATTGGAAAATAATGATATTCAATTTACTTCTTTACAAATGAGAACGGATAAATATGGTTGGGCTAGTATTCAATATACAAATAAAAAGCAGGCTATCTTATATACTCGAAACGGAGGAGTAGAATGGGAAGTTGTTAATCCTCTAAATTCAATTGTATTATTTGGATATCCAATAAACGCTCGAAGCTCTTGGGCATATGGTTTAACAAAAAAGAATGACGATTTATTGCCAGCTATATTTTATACAGTTAATAGAGGAGAAAGATGGAGTGAGTTTATTTTACCGGTTGAAGAAGATTGGGAGAAATCGACTGATGTTCAAGTACAATTGCATGCTACGAATATGGATAGTATATGGATTGTATTATCTAGAAAGCTTGCATCAAATAAATTTGAACATAATTTATACTATTTGAAAACGAAAGGGAAAGTTTGGAAAGTAATAAAAAATATAAGTATTAGTGATAGTATTTCAGGGATAACATTTATAAACGATCTAATTGGGTTTCTTTCACTACAAAAACATTATGAAACATCAACGGTATTTAAAACAATAAATGGTGGGGAAAGTTGGCATCCTATAAAAGATATTCCAAGTCTTGAAGGAATTAATAATGGGACTGCTATGGCTTATAAAGCAATCTATAAAAATAACTTATTAGTAATACCAACTAAAATGAATGATGATGTATTTTTAATGAATTACTCATTTGATAAGGGGAATTCGTGGCATATTTCAAATAAAACAATAAATACTAGTAAAGTGGCTGTTTCGTTTTTTAGTTCCTATTATGGCTGGGTTATAAATAGTGAAAATGGGAGTGTATATCAAATAATAAAAAAAGGAGCAAAATGGATTAAAGTATCAAGCAATCCATTATTAAAAAATGTATTTTGTTTGCATTTTTTTAATCGGCGTAAAGG
>NZ_WEII01000156.1:0-7115 GCF_009183805.1 Bacillus sp. B2-WWTP-C-10-Post-4
GATTTATAGAATATTGGAAGATGAAAGGTTTTGAGAATTTTATTAGGAGCACAAAACGATTTTAGGATAGCTTTAAAGCTAGTGTAAAATGACGTTTGCTTCATCATTTTCAGGGCCGAAAGGAATTAGGGGAAAGCATCTTGTGTTAAAATGCGGCTATGAATCATCTAAGAGGGGGAAGTGAAGTGGCAAACAAAGAATTGAAAAGAGGTTTAGAAGCACGTCATATTCAAATGATTGCTTTAGGCGGAACGATTGGTGTTGGTTTGTTTATGGGATCAGCCAGCACAATTAAATGGACAGGTCCGTCAGTAATGCTTGCTTATGCAATTGCAGGTATTTTCATCTTCTTCATCATGCGTGCCATGGGAGAAATGTTGTATATGGAGCCAAGTACAGGCTCATTTGCGACATTCGGTCATAAGTATATTCATCCACTAGCTGGTTATATGACAGCGTGGAGTAACTGGTTCCAGTGGGTTATCGTTGGGATGTCAGAAATTATCGCGGTTGGAGCGTATATGCAATATTGGTTCCCGGATTTACCAGCTTGGATACCAGGTATAATTGCAATGGTTATTCTTGGTGCAGCTAACTTAATTTCTGTTAAGTCATTTGGTGAATTTGAATTTTGGTTTGCGATGATTAAAATCGTTACGATTCTATTAATGATTATTGCAGGATTTGGCCTTATTTTCTTCGGAATTGGTAACGGCGGAGAAGCGATTGGCATATCTAATCTTTGGTCAAATGGCGGTTTCTTTACAGGTGGTTTTTCAGGATTCTTCTTTGCATTATCACTTGTAGTTGGAGCGTATCAAGGTGTGGAATTAATTGGTATTACTGCTGGTGAAGCGAAGGATCCAAAGAAGACACTTACAAGAGCGATTCAAAGTACAATTTGGCGTATTTTAATTTTCTACATCGGTGCTATTTTCGTTATTGTAACTGTGTATCCGTGGGATCAATTAAGTACAATTGGTAGCCCGTTCGTAGCAACTTTTGCGAAGGTTGGTATTACGGCAGCAGCTGGCCTTATTAACTTCGTTGTTATTACAGCAGCAATGTCTGGTTGTAATAGTGGTATTTATAGTGCTGGACGTATGCTGTATACGTTAGGTGTAAATGGACAAGCACCGAAATATTTCACGAAACTTTCTGGAAATGGTGTGCCTTTATTTGGTACAGTTGGCGTAATTATCGGTCTGGCGGTTGGTGTTGTTTTAAGTTACATCGCACCGAAAAACTTATTCGTATATGTATATAGTGCGAGTGTACTTCCTGGTATGGTACCATGGTTCGTCATTTTAATTAGTCAAATTCGTTTTAGGAAAGAAAAGGGAGCAGAGATGAAAGATCATCCGTTCAAAATGCCATTTGCTCCTGTAACAAACTATTTAACAATTGCCTTTTTAATTATGGTATTAATCGGAATGTGGTTTAACGATGATACACGCATTTCATTAGTTGTAGGTATTATTTTCTTAGCTATCGTTACAATTAGTTTCTATGCTTTCGGAATAGGAAAGCGAGCTCCGTTAGACGTTCAAAATAATAAAGAGATTTCAAGTAAATAAAGAAGAGGCTGTTCATCTGGAACAGCCTTTTCTTATTGTTGTTATTTGTCGATAAATCGATATAACTTGTCGAATCGTTGATATAATTTGATTTGTGATAGATATATTCGAAAAATCGTTAATATAATTTCACATACTACCTATCACTATCATGATTAAAATTTCTCTAATACGATTTTCCCAATGGTGTGCCCGCTTTCAAGTAGTGTATGTGCTTTCTTTAAGTTTTCAGCGTTAATCGGTGTTAATGTTTCATTTAAAGTAAGAATCCTTTACTTCTATATTATAGATGGTGAAATATTGCTATGTAAAAAAATACCCTTTTTTTATGCAAGCTGTACTGATAGTCTAGAAGGAGTTTATTTCTAAAAAGAAGAATTTTTTACTGTATTACTTTATCCAAAACTAAATGTAAAGGTGGATACATAATGACAGTAAAGAAACTTTATTTCATCCCAGCAGGTCGTTGCATGTTGGATCATTCGTCTGTTAACAGTGCGTTAACACCGGGGAAACTATTAAACTTGCCGGTGTGGTGTTATCTTTTGGAGACGGAAGAAGGTCCTATTTTAGTAGACACAGGTATGCCAGAAAGTGCAGTTAATAATGAAGGGCTTTTTAACGGTACATTTGTTGAAGGACAGATTTTACCGAAAATGACTGAAGAAGATAGAATCGTGACTATATTAAAGCGTGTAGGGTATGAGCCAGACGATCTTTTATATATTATTAGCTCTCACTTACATTTTGATCATGCAGGAGGAAACGGTGCTTTTACAAATACACCGATTATTGTGCAGCGAACCGAATATGAGGCAGCACTTCATAGAGAAGAATATATGAAAGAATGTATATTACCGCATTTGAACTACAAAATTATTGAAGGGGATTATGAAGTGGTACCAGGTGTTCAAGTATTGTATACGCCAGGTCATTCTCCAGGCCATCAGTCGCTATTCATTGAGACGGAGCAATCCGGTTCAGTTTTATTAACGATTGATGCATCGTACACGAAAGAGAATTTTGAAGATGAAGTGCCGTTCGCAGGATTTAATCCAGAATTAGCTTTATCTTCAATTAAACGTTTAAAAGAAGTTGTGGCGAAAGAGAAACCAATTGTTTTCTTTGGTCATGATATAGAGCAGGAAAAGGGTTGTAGAGTGTTCCCGGAGTATATATAGTGCAAAAAGTCATGAGTTCGCGTGCTCATGACTTTTTCATTTAAATAATTTTTTTAAATAAATTATAAACTTTTTTTGAACTATCTTCGTTTAACTGATAGTACGTAAGGTTTACATCATCAGGAGTATCTTGCTGAGCAATCATCACTTCGCTGCTGTGATGATCAACTATCCATATGAAATATTTTTTATAAGTTCCATCCTCGAAAGTAATCCACATATCACAATCTATTAAATCTGATCCTTCTTCATCCAATGTTAATTTTCCTTTTTTTGCGGTATTCATACTGTTAATAAATGTTTTTAATTCATCTGTTTTTGTGAGAAAGATATCCTTTTTTGTTTTAATTGATTCTACATGTATATCTTTTATTTCCTGCTTTCCTAAAAAAACAGGGGGCTCATTTGGATCTCGCGAGCTTGAAATAATAGTAGCTTTCTTTTTCGGTTTGTTTGCAGTATAGAGATCTTGAATAGATTTTCCCGAGTTTACAAACCATACAATTCCACAAATAATTAATACGCTACCTAGCAATAAAATACTTTTTTTAATAGGATTTTCTCCTCTCTATTACTTCGTGTGAAGAGCTTTTCTATTAATATATGATAGGTAAGCGTAAAGTATTATAGTTGAACTTGGTTATGCTTCACAGTTTTTATCGGGCGATCTATGAGTAAATTGTAAGTGAGCCCAATTAATACGAAAATGCCACCGATAACTTTACCAATTGAGAGTTCATTTGTCAGGAAGAAATCAATAATAGTCCCCGCAAATAATTGTCCGATAAAGATGAGTAATGTTAAATAAAAGGCTGATATTTTAGGAGTAATATAGTTGGATAATGAAATAACGATAACGCCTACTAATCCGCCTAAGTACACGGCGATAGGAATAGATTGCAACGTATGAATAGGGATATACAATGAATCTGAACTGAAAATTAAAAATAACATAGAGAAAAATAATCCAGTAATATAATTGAAAAATGTGCCTTCCCAGTTTCCAATTTCCTTTGCTAAATTCGCGTTAATAATTCTAGCAACGACGATAGAAACACCAGCTAAAATAGCGATCGTAATATATAACATTTTCTTGCCCCCATTAATAAATTGTCATGATTATAATTCCAGAAGAGATGAAACATAATCCAATTAGTTTTTTCTTTTCAAACTTTGCAACTTTCATTCCTAATAAGCCGAAATGATCGATAATGATGGAAGCAATAGATTGACCGAGTAAACTTAATGCGATCGTAATAGAAGCACCAAGGACGGAGAAACTTATATTGTTAAAAAGAACAGTGAATACTCCAATCGCTCCAGCGCTATATAAAAAAAGTGGAATACTTTTATCGAAACGAATTTTATTTTTGTTTATGATTAAAATGAAGATAACTGCAATTAAACCGACAAGGTGAATGACCACGCTTGCTGTGTACTTGCCAATTAACTCAGATAAAATCCCATTCAGTGGAAGCATAACGGCGATGAGCACACCAATAAAGACAGAAAGAAAGTTATACAATGTAATATCCCCTTTTTATTTCATATTTGTAATGACTGTATCATGCTGAAATTGTGTATTGTTATGACATATGTCATAGTGGAAGAAGAAAATTTTGATTACAATGGGGATGAGTTGTAAAGGTGGGGAACTATGAAGAAAGTATGTAATTCTATTAAATTAGCAGAGTATATGAAGAAAAATAATATTGATTCATTTTTTAGTCATGATATGAAGCCATATATGGAACTTATATTTTTTAAAAAGAATGAGTTTATTTGTAGAGAAAATGAAGAGATAGATTATTTATATTTCTTTGTTGAAGGAAAAGCGAAAGCGTTTAACACATTAAGTAACGGGAAATCCGTATTACTGTGTTTTTATGATAGTTTGCAGTTACTTGGAGATGTGGAGTTAATTCATTCCCAAAGGATTACATCAAATGTACAAGTAATGGCAGATTCATATTGTGTTGGTTTACCATTAGGAAAAGTGAGAAATAAGCTATTTCATGATGCGAAATTTTTAAGATGTATTTGCGGATCATTGGCACATAAATTAAACCGACTTTCCAAAAACAGTACAATTAATTTATTGTATCCGCTTGAAAATAGACTTGCGAGTTACATGTTAGCAGCAGGGGAACGAGCAGTTCAGCATGAAAATAGAATTGTGTTTAGTGGGAATTTAACGGAAATAGCGGAGTTGTTAGGAACGAGCTATCGGCATTTGTTACGTACTTTGAATCTCTTTTGTGATAAAAATATAATCAAGAAAAACAATGGTTGTTTTGAAGTAGTGAATGTAGAAGTTTTGAGGGAATTGGCTGCAGATGTTTATAAATAATATATTAAAGTAGGGATTAAGATGAAAATAGCTATAATTTCAGATATCCACGGAAATAGTCACGCTTTAAAATCGGTATTAAAAGATATTACACGTCGCAAGGTCGAAATGATAATAAATTTAGGAGATAGTGTGTATGGGCCGTTAGAGCCTTTAGAGACAATTGAAATATTAATGAGTAGCGAGATGATACATATTAAAGGCAATTGTGATCGCATGCTTTGGGAACCTATACAAGAGCAATCTGCTACACTAACTTTTGTTCAAAATCAATTAACAAATTATCATATAGGTTGGTTAAAACAACATCCTTCACAATTTATTGTAGACGATATGTTATGTTGTCACGGTACGCCAACTTCAGATGAAGTGTATTTGTTAGAAGAGATGAATGAGAATGGTGCAATATTAAAGAATGAAAAAAATATAATGGATCAACTCCAAAATATAGAACAAAAAATAATAGTATGTGGTCATACACATATTCCTAGAGTTGTTTATTTAGCGAACGGAAAGATCATTATAAATCCAGGAAGTGTAGGACTTCCAGCATACAAAGATGAGTTACCTGTTATGCATAAAATGGAATCAGGAACTCCGCATGCAAAATATGTAGTGATAGAAAAGGTTTTGGGAGAATGGACAATTGAACAAATTTCAGTTCCTTATAATTGGGAAGAAGCTGCTGGATTGGCTGTTCAACAAGAAAGATATGACTGGGCACAGGCGCTAAAGACTGGGAAGATAGAATGAAGGGGAGTTTACTTTATGGTAAACTGCTCTTTTTTATTTTGAGTAGATATTGAATCATATAAAAAGAAAATGTTATGATTATGGAAACGTATGAATATATGAATAAGTATTCATACGTTTAAGAAGAGGAGGGATTAGAATGAAAGATCTAATTATTATTGGGGCGGGTCAAGCTGGATTAACAATGGGATATTACTTGAAGCAAGAAGGGTATAATTTTTTATTACTTGAGGCAGGAAAACAAGTTGGTGATTCATGGAGAAATCGATATGATTCTTTGCAGCTTTTTACCTCAAGGTCTTACAGTAGCTTGCCGGGTATGACGTTAATAGGTGAAAAAAATGAATTTCCATATAAAGATGAAATTGCAACTTATTTAGAAGAATATGCAAAACATTTTCAATTACCGGTACAATTACAAACGGAAGTTCTAAAAATAAAGAAAGAAAAAGAAATATTTGAATTACATACTCCTACAGAAATTTTACAAACGAAAAAAGTTATTATCGCATCAGGTGCTTTTCAGCAACCGTTTATTCCCTCAGTTTCAGCAAATCTATCATCACATATTTTTCAAATACATTCATCACAATATAAATCACCATCACAAATTCCTAAGGGAAAAGTACTAGTAGTAGGTGGTGGGAATTCAGGAATGCAAATTGCAGTAGAACTGGCAAAGACTCATGAAGTTACGGTGTCTATTAGTCATCCTTTAACGTTTTTACCGTTACAACTTTTTGGAAAAAGTATTTTTAATCTGCTAGAAAAAGTGGGTTTATTGTACGCTGAAATAAATACAAAGAGGGGAAGATGGTTTCAGAAGAGAAAGGACCCTATTTTCGGTTTTGAAGGTAAGAAACTTATTCGTAATGGAGCAATCAAACTGCAAGAAAAAGTAGTAAGTGCATCAGGAAATAACATTATGTTTCAGAATGGTGATATTTATAGTGCAGAAAGCGTTATATGGTCAACTGGTTTTGTTCAAAATTATAATTGGATTGAAATTGAACAGGCAGTGAATGAGAAAGGATTTCCTAATCATATAAAGGGAATCAGTCCAGTAAAAGGATTGTATTATATCGGTTTACCATGGCAATCTCAAAGGGGTTCCGCACTTATTTGTGGTGTAGGAAAGGATGCAGCGTATGTACTTTCTGAAATCAAAAAAATAGATCAGTAGCGATAACTACTGATCATCCATATGTACATGAATTAGGAGAGGTCAAACATTTATTAACTTTATTATAATAG
>NZ_WEII01000157.1:0-7078 GCF_009183805.1 Bacillus sp. B2-WWTP-C-10-Post-4
CTCCAGTTCCGTTGTCTGTTCCCGTTCCGCCTCCTGGGTTTCCTCCAGTTCCGTTGTCTGTTCCCGTTCCGCCTCCTGGGTTTCCTCCAGTTCCGTTGTCTGTTCCCGTTCCGCCTCCTGGGTTTCCTTCAGTTCCGTTATCTTTCCCTGTTCCGCCTCCTTGGTTTCCTTCATTATTGCCTGTTGTGTTTTCCATTTTTTTGATAATAGGCGTTTTAGCATTGTGTACTAACGGCATTATGCCATACTGTGATTTATGAACCACATTTTCCACCTTGCTATTTTCCGTTTGTGTTCCTTTATCTTCTTTGTTAGGTTTTTCTTTTTCAGGACTAGTTTCTTTTTTATGAGTCCCACTCAATTCCCACTGCCACATTACAGGAGAGAAAACATCTATATTGATGTTTGGATCTTTTAACTTCACATGCAGATCAATCTTTATATCCCCTTCATTACGAGGAGCTATTGTAATTTCTCCTTCTTCGCTTTGAAGAAAATCACTTGTACGATCCTCACCATCAATATGTAAGAATCCTGTACTTCCATCTAGTTCAAATTCTTCTGGAATCTTTATCTTCAAAATTTGCGGGGATTCCATTTTAATTACTTTCGCAGTATCACTAAATGTAGTTCCATCCTTATAAAGTCTATCCTTTACTTCTTTAATAGCGTTTCCTAAAGATATTTTATTTACAGGATCATAATAAAAATTATTTTCTTTATTATATTTTTTTGTAAATTGAATTACATTTTGCAGTTGTAATTTCGTTGCATCTGGCAAATCACTTTGACCGATTTCTTCCATGTTTAAACTAGGTAATTTCGCAATTAAATTCTCGATTTGTTTCTTTATTCGAGCATCTGGTTGTTTCATTAATGTATTTATGAAAATTTCTTGCTTTCCATCATTCGACATAGATTGCTTTAACTTCTTAATTACCGTCTCTTGAATATCACTTTCTAACTTTCCTGCAAGTTCTGTATCATATTCAGATACTTGTTTTTTTACATCTGCTAAATATTTTTGAACTGCTGCAGCATCAGTTAAAATATTTGGTTCTTTCTCTGAAAACGTAAATTGATTTGAAATACTTTTATTAGCGGATTCCAATGCACTTAATTGCTTTAAAGCATCGCCTGTATTCATATCATTCATATATTGATTAAATTGATTTGTGAAATTATTCGCTAATAAATTGTTATCAGTTTGCATTTTTTGAAAGTTATTAAAACCATCTAAGTACGTACTGTTAGATTTATTCCCTTCATCTAACGCTTGACCGAAACCTTTTAAAACATCCTGAAATCCTTTGAAACTATTAACAGAAACACCTGTATAATCTTGTACTGTTTTAAATTGATTTGTGTAATTTGCTAACGGACTATGTATATCTTTTTTATACATAGTTGTTTGAACGTTTCCTTTTTCAATTATTTTACCTATATTATCTTGTGCACCTTGTAGCTTACCGATAATACTCGCAAAATAAACGTCGATTATTTGCTTATTGAAATCTTCTAAAATAACAGAAGCTGTATTTTCTGCCTCAGCTTTCAAATCCTTATTCCCAGTTGCATTTACTTTGTAGTTTAACGTTAATTTCTCTGGAATCTCTGAATCAATCGCAACTGCCTTCCTAGAAAAATCATTTGGAATAACAATCATCATATTGTAATTATTATTTTTCAATCCATTTTCTGCTACCCCGCGGCTAACTACGTACCATTCTTGTTTCGTATTTTTATTTACATTTTTAACAAATTGATCTCCAAACGCTATTTTATTGCCCTCAAATACAGTGCCCTGATCTTCATTTACCAACGCAACTGTCATTTTTGGTGTAGTATTCTCATTAGCTTTCTTAACATTTTGATTTAATGCTAAATAGGAGACCCCTGTTGATAGTACAAGAGCTAAAATAATAAACAACAAGATGCTCCATTTGAACTTTTTCACTACTTATCACTCCTGCGACTGCGAGTCTATCTAATGAAAGACTTCGTATCTTACTCTAGTTTTAAAGTAATTTAGCCATACAACGTATGGTTGCATGGCTAAATTATATATTTCTTTTTATCTGTCTTATTGTAGACCGAAATTACGAGAAAGATCTTCGTCATGTCTAGCAACAGCTTCTGCAGTTTTATTAAGCTGCATATTAATTTCTTGTAATAGCTGTGCGAAGTTTTGTACTTTTGGCTTTAATTGATTGAACTGTTGGTCAAAACCTTCGAAAGCACGACCTTCCCATTCTCCTCTTAATTCATTTTGTAAGTTTTGTAGTTGACGTAAAATGTCCTCAATTTGATTTGCACCTTGTCCATATCGAGTCGCTTTCGATTTAAGCTCCTCTGGTGACATACGAATTTGTCCTGCCATTATTAAATCCCCCTTAAAATTAAAAAATAGTAAAATTAACCAATAATCAATTCTACAAATTGATTATATCAATAATTTAAAAATTTCTAAACAAAAAAATGATATTTTTCCAAAATTTCTCTTTTACTATAATAACGATATATTGTATAATACTAATTTATTTGTTTTTAAGCACACTCTATAAATCTACTATAAAATAAAGGCAAACCATCTATTTTATACTTATTCGCTTTAAATTCCAGCGATAAAGTAGCCACTAAATCATTATTTTCTCTTCTCTCATTCAGACTATTCTACTCACTTCAAAGTCATAATTACCTGCCTTTCAACAAACCCAAACTCTTCGTACATCTCTTTTGCAAAATTCCCAGCAAATACATTCAACCGAATTTCTGAATACTTCTCCTTTAATTCCTTAATACCAGCTTCCATCAGTTCTCGCGATAATCCTCTCCCGCGATATTCTGGGAAAACGTACAATTCATATATAAATCCAAGTTTTTCACGAGAAAAATAGTCTGTATTTTCCCCTATTAATATCCATCCCATTACTTTATTTTTTTCTTTAACGATTAAATAGTATGCTCCTTTTTCTACAATCGGCTTTGTAATCTCAATTGCTTTCTCGGTACTTAATTGACAATTCCCTCTCGTCCCTTCAAAAAGCGATTGAGCCGAATATTTTAATATTTCATTGGTATCTTCTTGATTCGCCTTAACAATCATTTTTCACAACTCCCCTTGAATAATAGGCATTACTATCGCTTGTTCAAGATTCTCCGCTTCCATAACAATTGCTGTTAATCCGTGTTCTGTACTTGTTTCATGGAGCTCTCCCTTTTCCCAAAACACAGCTTGTCCCGCCTCTATCTTTATCTTTTCTTTATTTACCCCACATACATATCCAGCTCCTTCCACAATAAGAAGCAGTTGAGATACAACTGCTTCATGATTACCGATGATTCCATTCTCGTGTAAATGCATAGCACCAATATGTATATTTCCTCGATGGTTTACTATTTTCGACATGATGAAATTAGATTGAAATACTGATAGGTGCTTTCCTACTTTTTCACTAAAATCAAAAATTTTCATTACTAGTTCTCCTTATACGTATAAAACCATCCTTACTGTCTGCATCATATGTCCTTCAAAGTCTTCTTCAAATTGCTCTAATTCAGCAAAACCTTTCGCTTCATAAAAGCGTTTTCCTTTTTCATTTGCTGCTTCTACATGTATGTACAATTTCCGTATCCCATTTAATGCTTTAATTCCTTTTTGTAATAAAGCACTTCCGATCCCTTTTCCTTGCTGATCTGGTAACAGATAAATCGCACCTAATTCCGCTTCGTTTTGTAGTCTAACAGGTGAAAAGTTCGCAAACCCTATTACTTCTCCTTCTTCTTCCGCAACGAATAAATGTGTATTTTTAAGACGATATTTCATTTTTTCATCAGAGTATGCCTCATCTAAAAAGCTATCTTGAATTTCTCTTGGAATAATGCCTTCGTATGTATCATGCCAAGCTATTTTTGCTACTGATTGTACAGCGTGAATGTCTTCTTGCTTCATTTCTCTAATTATATATGTCATCTCGATGTCTCCATTCTCTTTAAATTATATTCTGCTAATATACTAGAAGAAACGGCAAAACCATTTTCATAATTCATCTTAATTAATTTTAATTTCTCAATTGAAGCTGTTGCAAAATCAAACTTTCCATAAATATATTCCATTACACTTAAAAACTGCTTTGTATGTAATCTATTTGCAATTGTACAATGCGGAACCCATTTTCCCGGTACGTAATATGAATTTGGGTTGTCATGAAAAGTTTTAAAATAATCATGATAAGAATAATGAAGTTTTAACAATTCATCAGTAACGGTCGGCGCTAGAAAGACCGTTCCATTAGTAGGAAAAATTCCAACAGAAGGAAAAGTTACTGCGTCCATATTTTCTTGAATAGCTACAAACTTCCCTAGTTTCTCAGTATACAAATGGACATCTAACTCATTATAATCCGCAATCGTTATATGAGGTTCTACTCCAGCTAATTGATTTGTTCCAATTACATTTGTTAATTCATTTTGCAATTCTGTAATTTTATTAGTAAACACACGATCAAATGTAGCAATAATAGCGTACAATCTTTCTCACCCCTTCATTACACATAGTGCTTCCCATTCTTCACGAATCATGCCCATTCGAATAGAATCATAGTATGTTCCGTTATAATAACGACACTTTCGCATTCTACCTTCTAAGCTCATTCCTATTTTCTCCGCTACTTTCATCATTCGTTCATTGCCAGACCAAGTCGTGATTCCTACTCTACCAATCTCCATTTTTTCAAATAGCAAATCTCTATATAATGTCAATGTTTCTGTACCGTATCCACCATTCCAGTATGTTGGGTCATAAATCACAAGCCCCATCTCTAACCAACACGTCGGTTTGTATTCCCAATAAAACCCGACTGTCCCAATGATTTGACCGTTATTTTCTATAATTAAATTTGACAGTGGTTCTTCTTTCAAACGAGTTTGCATCTTCTCTTTATAGGAAGAGTATTCTTGCATTGAGAACGGGAAATATGGCGCATCCCATTTCTTCCATTCTGGGCTTTCTTCTTTAAATATGATATTCCATAATGTTTTTATATCCGATTCTTCTATTGTACGAATTGTAACTTTCTTCCCCTTTAATACAACGTTTTGCATAATTCCCTCCTGCATTCCTCTTTATTTCATATATAATTATAATATTTTTTCAGAAAAATCAAAACTAATATCATTTATTATATTGTATAATTTTGTTATTAGATAACAATTATTGATTTAGAAAGCTGGTGATTCAGTGAAGAATCGATTTAGTATTGCTTTATTTCTCACTATTGTTACGACAAATATTATTCTATATTTCTTCTTACCATCAAATATTGTTACGAAATGGGACTTTAATGGAACGCCTACATCAACAATGGATAAAAGCACTTTTGTAATCGTAAATATAATTATATGTTCCTTCTTATTCTTTGTATTTTTAGCTTTATCTAAAGCAGCGAGTAACCAGAAATTTCTCCATTGGATCGGCAACACAATGTTACTATTCTTATTTTTTGTCGATATTGTCATCGCCCTCATCGCTCTTGGCTTTTCACTTCCTCTTGATCATTTCATATTTTTAGCATTAGGGCTTTTATTTATATTAATAGGTTATTTCAGTTCCAAAATTGATACGACTAAATCAACCGTTTCATTAGAATGGAATGATAAGTACCTTGAAAAAAGAGCTTCAAATATTAGTAGTATTTCAATGATGATAGCAGGTATTTTTTTAGCGATACTTCCTTTTATCGTTTCTGCTCCCTATAGAGGTTATGGCATACTAGCAATTCTTTTAGGAATGACGCTTATCATTCTGCCAAGTACGATTTATTTACTTATTAAAGACAGCAAGCAATCTACTCCTTTAAAAAAATAGGAGGTTATATCCCTCCTATTTCAGCTTAATGTTTTATTTTTCACTTTTTCTATCTCAACTAAAATCCCTTTCTCTATCCAACCCTCTACGCCATCTTTTTTAATTAAATCATATCCTGAACAGCTATCATCAATGAGAGAAACGATATCTCCCTTCCTAACGCTTATTTGCGCACAAGAAATATCGGTTTTCACTGTATATTCACCTGACTTAAGTTGTTTCATATATTCATTTTTTACAGTGAGCACATTATTCGTTTCCTTTTGTTTACATACGGTGTAATCTTGCATCTTCTCGATAGGCTCTATGTAATAATACGGATATGTCACTCCGCCCTGCATTTCTGAATTCGCATTAAAATCCGCTATTACTTCGTACTCTGGAAAATAGTCTACATATGTATAAGAAAACGTATCGCCCGTTTGTTTCCTCTGAATAATAAATACGTTTAATTGCCCTGCTTCTTTAATTGCATTTCCTCCATCAATTGCAATAATTTTTTTCTCCTTATCAATAACTGGATTATTAGACGGTGCTTCTTCAGAATAGTTCACGACAGGCCAATGACCGACTATTACATACTTATTTGCTTTATGTGATTGATTGAAAAACTCCGGCATTGCTATCGCATTTTTGCGCTCAGTTTCTTTCCAATCTACTCTATCTTCTAGACCGGCATGCACAAAAATATAATCTTCTGTTTCAATCGCCGTTGGCAACTCTGTTAGCCAATATAGTTCTTGTGAAAATTCACTTAACAATGCTTCTTTCACTTCACGAATTGAAGTGCCCTCATTAACTGAAAAACCCAATTGCTCTAGCCATTCATTAAAAATTGAATGCTTCCTCGTACATAAATAATTAATAAGACCAGGATTTTCATTTAGAAGAGCATCAACTAAAACTTCACAATTCCCTTCAACAACGTGAACCTTTGAATTGTTCTTTACAAGATTCATAACGTAGTTTACTACGCCTACGCTATCTCGTCCTTTCTCGCAAAGATCTCCATTAATAATTAAATAATCTTCATCTTTAAAGTTAACTTTATGTAGTGCTTCTTTTAAAAGATTTAATTCTCCATGAATATCCGATATGACGATAACTCTAGCATCATTAGGGATTGATAGTTTCTTTATTTTTTTCAAGTATAAGCGCTCCAATCATTCTCTTTATTAAATTAAAACTATTCGACAAAATACACTATATAAC
>NZ_WEII01000158.1:0-6992 GCF_009183805.1 Bacillus sp. B2-WWTP-C-10-Post-4
ATGTTATTCATTACAGGAAATTGGTGGAAACCTGTACCTGATGATACAAAAATACAAAATCAAATAAATGATGCAATTTATGAAGGATACGATAATTAATTAAATTTGAGAATGGTTACTCAAGAAAGGAATTAGCATACGCTAGTTCCTTTTTAATATTTTGTAAAACATTATCCATTCTAAAATTTGCATAGATATACTTGCTTTTTTCATATACATAGTTACTAATGACTCGTTTTTTTCGTGAGAGGAGCGTATTTCTTGGAAAAAGTATTATTTTTCGGAGACCCAGGTATTGATGACTCATTTGCCATTATGTATGGCTTACTGCATCCCGAAATTGAAATTGTCGGTATTGTAACTGGATACGGAAATGTTGAGCATATACATGCTGCACATAATGCAGCGTATATTTTACAGTTAGCAAATAGACAAGACATTCCTGTCATTAGTGGTGCAACAAAACCACTTACAGAAGAAATCACTACGTACTATCCTGAAATTCACGGAGCAGAAGGATTAGGGCCCATCCATGTTCCAGAAAATATATTATCTATTCCAATATACAATTTTGGCAGTATTGCTGCGATTCTTATAAAGTACGGAAAAGATTTAACGATTGTTGATGTAGGAAGATCTACCTCGTTAGCAATTGCTTTTAATTTGTGGAATGATTTAATGCTAAATGTAAAAGGAATCTATTTCATGGGTGGTGTTTTTTTAGAAGTAGGAAACGTTACGCCGTTAGCAGAGGCAAATGTGTATGGAGATCCTATAGCAAGTAAAATTGTTTTCCATCAAGCAAAGAATTTATTAATATTCCCTTTAAATGTAACAAACAAAGCTGTGTTAACACCAAATGTGTTTGACTATATTCAAGCTAATTCAAAGAATCCATTCCATACGATAATGAAACCAATGTATGATTACTATTTTTCTGCATACCAAAAACTTAATCCATCTATCGAAGGGCCATTGCTTCATGATGTGGTTGCTATAAGTGGATTAGTAAATCCAAACTTTTTTGAATTTGTACATCGTACAGTGAATGTTGATACATACGGAGATACGAAAGGACAAACATTTGCTGATTTTCGCCTTAGCTCTATATCTGAAGGAGCCCGTATAGCTTTAGAAATAGATGCAGAAAAATTCATTCAAGATTTTATAAAAATTATGTTATAAGTTGTTGTCGAAAAAGGGAATTATTTCAATGCGTTGAATATAAACATACATCCTCTATATAAGGGAGCTTACAATATTGAATATCCAGTTAAAGGTTGTTACGAGAGAAAATTGGGAAGAAGCATTAAAGCTACAAGTTAAAGAAAATCAGTTGAAATTTGTTCCACCCGTAGCAGTTTCGCTTGCTAAAGTATATATAAAACCAGATGGTGACAATGTAGAGTACATACCATTCGCTATATACCATGGTGACCTTATGGTTGGTTTTGTTATGCATGCTGTTGTAAGAGAGACATCGGATATGTATTGGATTAACGGATTTATTATTGATCAATCGCAGCAAGGTAATGGTTATGGAAAAGCAGCATTACAAGAAAGTATTAATATAATAAAAAATACTTTTAAATCGTGTAAAGAAATTAGATTAACAGTACATAAAGATAATCTCTCTGCAAAGAAATTATATGAACGATATGGTTTCATATCATTAGGACAAGAGTATGATGGTGAGCAAGTATATCGTTTATTTGTTTAACTATTAGGAAGTAAAGGTGTAAATGAAATATGCAATTTACTGAAGTGAAAATTGAAGTGTTCATTCCTGAAGAATATATTGAAACATTAAGGGATGAATTAAATAAAATTGGAGCATGTAAAACGGGCGAATATGACCATTGCCTTTCCTATAGTTCAGTGAAAGGATATTGGAGACCTTTAGAAGAGGCATCTCCTCTTAATGGAGAAATTGGGCGAATATGCGAAGGGCAAGAATGTAAAGTTGAAATAAAGTGTAAACGAGAACTTGTAAAAGATGCTCTTGAAGTTATTAATGATATTCATCCGTATGAAACACCTATGATTTATATTATACCAATACTAAATGACTATTTTGAGCAACTATACATTGAATAACTAGGAGGGATTTCAATTGAAAAGTAAATTCCATCATATTGTACGAGCAGTCATGATAAAAGATGGGAAATTATTAGTTACTGAATATATCGGCCATCATTATTTTTTACCTGGTGGCCATGTTGAAATTGGAGAATCAGTAGAGAATGCATTAATAAGAGAGTTAAGAGAAGAACTTGGAGTAAACTGTAGTATACAACAATTTTTAGGAGTCATAGAAAATCAATGGCAAGATAAAGAAGTGCTCCATCATGAAATTAATCACATTTTTGAAGTAGAGTCACAAGATTTACATACGGACTTAACACCGAAATCGAGCGAGTCTCATTTAGCATTTCACTGGATAGATTATAATAAAGAAGCCTTAAATCATTATGAAATCATGCCAATGCCTTTAGTGAAGGAATTACTAGAAAGAAAGTTAAGTGATGAACTACTAAATTGTTGGATTAGTAATTTTTAAATCACTTTATTTATAGTAAATACGTCCATCGAATAAATATAAAGAAAATAGGCTGAAAAACAAGGTACATCACCTAGTGTAAGTTCATATTTTGTTGATGTACGCATTTAGTCTATAGTCTTGTTTCTATTTTGTTTACAAAAATATATAAACTTTAACGTTTGGGCGAAATTTATATTTATAAATGGAGGGGTTCGTAATGAATCAGTTTCAACATGAATTACAAACATTAAACCTTAATGATTATCAAACTGGTAATGTTGTGTATTGGGATCAACAACAAAGCCAATATCCATATTATTACATCCAAGGCGATGCACGTCGTTGTGGCGGATGCGGAGGTTGTGGTGGACGCTGTGGCGGTTGCGGCGGTGGCAGATGTGGTGGTTGCGTAGGTTGTGCCGGATGTTTTGGTTGCTTTAATTGCTGGAACTGGTGGATTATTTAAATATAGTACATCATTAATATTTTATATGAAAGAAAGGTGTAAATACTGTTTATACTTTTCTTTCATGCTGTAATTTTGATGTGTATTAAGGGGGATTTATTTGTATACATATGATAAGTTGATTTCTTGGGTAGAGAATATAAAAGAAAAAAATCATAGTTCTGCTACAGCAATTTGTATTATAAAAAATAATAAAGTCGTATTAGAGCATTATAGCGGTTATCACTCAAATACATCGACTAATAAAAAAGTAACCGCATCTTCGCAGTTCAACGTTGCTTCTGCTAGAAAAAGTTATTTAGGATTAATGATAGCGTATGCGCTTTACGAGGGGAAAATAAACTCTATTGATGATGAAGCGATAAAATATTTTAAAGACTTTAATCCTACATTGCTTGGTAAAACAACGATAAGACATTTAGTAACACATTCGCACGGATTAGAAGAAATGAATGACGGGACAATTTTTCGTGAATTTGAACCGGGACAAGCATGGGCATATAGAGATATTAATGTAAGAATGATGACACGTCTTATTTATCAGCTATATAACAAAAGTTTTCCTGAATTGTTAAAGGAGCGTGTTTTTAAGCCTGCTAATTTTCAAGAAACAGGTTGGAGAGTTCAGCGAGATGAAAATTTAGTTGACGTTGTTAATAATCCAAATGAAGACGCGACTAGTGAAATTGGTACGGTAGATGACGGTACTGAAAAAAATCTGTTTGTCTCAGCTAGAGAATTTGCTTATTGGGGCAATCTTCATTTAAATCAAGGTGTGATAAACGGTAAGCAAATTGTTCCAAAAGAAGTTATAAAAATCGCTACGAGTTTGCAGAGTCCAACATATGTAAATAAAGAGCTACCACAAAATGGATTGTTTTGGTTCGTTCAAAATGAACCTGCACAATTAAGCGAACTTGGTGAACGTGTTCCAAAAGGGTCATATCAAATATTAGGGATTACTGGACCGACTATTTTAGTAATACCTGAATATAATGTAGTTGTTGCAAAAATGTATAACAAAAGATATAACTACGGCGGTGATAATTACTTATATTATTTACGTGAATTTAGTAATTTAGTCGCTGATACATTTAGTAACGGTAATAGGGCATAATTACTCCTATAACAAAAAGGAGTGATTGTAAGTGAAAGATAAAGTGAACAAAAATAAAAAACAAAATATAAAAGATGTAAATACAGAGCAAAATGCAATTTATAGCGATCCTAAAGATGCAGCTAATATGCAAACTGTACCGCAGCCGAAGGATTTTGATGAAATCGAATATTAATTTTTCATCCGACTATATGATGAATGAAAAATACGTCTTAAGTCTCATCACATATAAGAAATTATTTGATAACATATATACATAAGCATTCGAAAATGGCTTATCTTAACAAAGCTTTCTTTAGAAACATCTGATATAACCTGCAAAAGACACTTCTTTATGAAGTGTCTTTTTGTGTATATGAACTTAATTACCATTTTCCGTACAGTATCTTGCAATTTACGATGGATATACTAACTGTGAAAATCTATGTCAAGATAAAAGAAGGGGACAGTTAGTATGAAACAAACTTCTATAAATCCGTTACTAATTGTTCTAGGTACAATCATTATTCAAATTGGCCTTGGAACAATTTATACATGGAGTTTATTTAATCAACCCCTTGTAAGTAAGTTTGGATGGAATCTTAATTCAGTAGCGATAACTTTCTCTATAACAAGTTTTTCTTTATCATTCTCAACTTTATTTGCAGCAAAATTGCAGAAAAAATTAGGACTTCGGAAACTTATTGCTACTGCAGGAATTGTTTTAGGACTCGGCTTAATACTTAGTTCACAAGTTTCTTCCTTACCACTATTATATTTATTAGCTGGTGTTGTTGTTGGTTATGCGGATGGAACAGCTTATATTACATCACTATCTAATTTAATTAAATGGTTTCCAAATCGGAAAGGGCTTATTTCAGGTATATCTGTATCAGCGTATGGAATGGGCAGCTTAATCTTTAGATATATAAACGGAAATCTTATCGATAACCTTGGTGTATCACAAGCATTCTTATATTGGGGTATTATCGTGTTACTTTTAGTGTTAATCGGATCGTTCTTCTTACGTGAGGCAATTGTAAGTAATGCTGTAACTGAAACATTGCACAATGACTATACTCCGCGTGAAATGATGCGAACGAAACAAGTATATCTGCTATTTTTTATGTTATTCACCTCGTGTATGGGTGGTTTGTATTTAATCAGTATGGTAAAAGATATCGGTGTACAACTCGTTGGCCTTAGCGCAGCAACCGCTGCAAACGCCGTTGCTATGATTGCAATTTTTAATACAGTAGGTAGAATTATTCTTGGGACGTTATCAGATAAAATCGGCCGAATGAAAATTGTCTCTGCAACGTTTATTATTATAGGATTGTCAGTCTTTACTTTAAGTTTTATTCCGCTAAATTACGGAATCTATTTTGCTTGTGTAGCAAGTGTCGCCTTTTGCTTCGGCGGTAATATAACTATATTCCCAGCTATTGTCGGAGATTTCTTTGGATTAAAAAACCATAGTACAAATTACGGGATTGTCTACCAAGGTTTCGGATTTGGTGCGCTTGCAGGATCATTTATTGGAGCGATACTCGGGGGATTTCAACCAACTTTCATTATAATCGGTGTTTTAAGTGTTATTTCCTTCATTATTTCAATATTAATCCGCCCACCAAATGTAGAAAAGAAAAAGGAACTAAAACATTTACATCGGAAAGTAGCTTAATTTTAAAAAGAGTCCTCATGTTAGGGCTCTTTTTTATTCCATTAACTTTGCTTCTTTACGAACTTATTAAAGACAGGACAATTTCATTATAAAATTGAATAGATAAGTAAAAAGGAGCGTGACACTTAAAATGAAAATAGTACAGCAGTGGGTACAAGAAGATAGTGATTACATAAGAGAGAAAGTAATTGAATACAATCAAAAATATCTTGCAGATGAAGAAAAAACACCTTCAGAAAAGGTTAGTTTCATAGTAAGAAATGAAAAAGAAGAAATAGTAGGTGGGGTAACAGCAATAACTTTTTGGCACCATGTACACGTTGACTTTCTATGGGTTTCTGAAGAATATAGGCATGAAGGTTACGGAAGCAAGTTAATAAAGCTTATTGAAGAATTTGCAATTGAAAAAGGGTGTAGGTTAATTAATTTAGATACTTTTAGTTTCCAAGCACCTGATTTTTATAAGAAACATGGATATAAAGTAATTGGAGTAAGTGAAGATCATCCGAAAGGACATAATCATTATTATTTAGAAAAACGGTTAAAAAGTATATAGAATTTGTTAACGTTAGTATTTGAAATACAAATGCAATAAGGGCGAGGTTATTATTAATTTCAGTATTAATTGAATCAATTTTTATACTAAAACTGCAAGAACGTACTTTGGATAATCTTCCTAAGGTACGTTCTTTTTTTATATCAGTAGCCTATTCTTATTAACTCCAACAATAGCGGTAAAGGCAAGACTTAACTAACTTATATATATTAAAAGGAGTTAATGGTAGAATGAATAGAAGGCAGAAAATTCCTTTTATTTAAAATAGAGGAGGTATATATGAAAAAAGTTAATGTTACATACGCGATTTTGTACGATAAAACTAATGAAAAGATCTTAATGGTAAAAAACAAAGGGGAAAATGGTTCTTATTATACATTACCAGGTGGCGCAGTTAAACTAGGAGAAACATTAGAAGAAGCAGTAATTCGAGAAGTAAAAGAAGAAACAGGGTTACATATAAACGTAAACGGGATTTGTTCTATCAGTGAAGCCTTTTTCGAGGAAAGAGATCATCATGCAATTTTCTTTAATTTTCTAGGCGAAATAATCGGCGGGGAGACATATATATCAAGGCCAAAAGAAATCGAAGAGATTACTTGGATGGAATTACATATAGCAGCACCGTATTTACGCATACCAGAACAT
>NZ_WEII01000159.1:0-6990 GCF_009183805.1 Bacillus sp. B2-WWTP-C-10-Post-4
CCAACAGAGGAAGCCCTAGATCCCCTAATCCTAGGGCTTTTTTATAAGAATTTTATACATTTTATTATTTCCACTAACTCTTTAAATTGTATATACATAATATAAAATTTTCATGTTGTTATATTTTTTGATGGCCTCTTATCTTTCCTTAAAAGGCTTTTTTTCAAATAACGCTTTTATTTAATTTATATTTAAAAAGTTCCTTTTCATAAAGACTTCCCTTATGTGCTATACTCATTCTTAAATAATTGTATAAGGAATGCTAAAAATGGATGATAGATCGTCAAGACAATGGAAATTGCAACAAAAGTTAAGAGCACTGAAAACCAAAAACAACAATGACATAAACCCTTTGTTTAGTGAATGCCTTGAATCCCTAGGAAACGAAACTCTCATTTTCTCCCAAGAAAAAAGCCAGCAGATTGCTACTATTTTAATGAATTCATTTCCTATAACTGTCTCGGGAAGAATAGATTGGGAACAGATAGATAATCAATTCATTGCTTCGAACAAAGAACAACTAATTTCCCTTATTAGAGCAAACCAACTAGATTTTGACGAACAGATTTTTATAATATGGGATAACTATGAAATCCCTGTAGTAAGTACAAATCTTGATAAAGTATTCCAATCACTAGTTGACGTTGATGCAGTCAGTTTTTATTACTGGCTATTAGACAAAGAATATAGATTTGTAATTGAAATAAATGATGAAGAATTGATTAGAGTTGGGTTTCGCTAATACTCTAAGCATATGAAGCTAGTTCCCTTCATTTCTTAATATTTTCTTCGTCAATATAGCTATTATTGTCATTATGAAACTAATAGCAAATATAGGTAAATAAATTTTCGTACTGAATCCTTCAAACATAAAACCATATACGACTTGCCCAATTGGTGCCATACATTGAGATACCGCTGTTATAAATGCCATCACTTTTCCTAGATTTTCATTTGGTGTTTTCTTTTGGACTACAGTAATCACATAGATGGATACAATTGTCATAATCATTGCGATTAGAAGAGAAGAAAGTATAAAGAGGATAAATGGTGGATAGTATCCTAAATTAAGAATAAACGGTGTAACTGATAGTGCCACTGGCATTACTAATAAAGCTATGATAAGCATCCAATTATATAATGTTTTCATCTGTAACTTTTTAGCAAAGAAACCGATTGACAATGCCCCTAATATGGTTGCAAAATCAATTAATCCCATTCCAGTTCCATACATCATATCGCTACTCTGCATAGTTACTCGTAACATAATAGGTCCTCCAACAACAAATAACGGTGTCAAAATTAAGTTTAATAAAGCTGCTAATAACATAGCCTTCAAAATAAAAGGTTGCTTTAAAACATAAAGAAAACCTTCTTTCATATCTTTTACAATTGTCGGTATGATATGGCTTTCTTGCGCTCTTTTTATAAAAGGTATTGTAATAAACATTTCTAAAATTGCAGATAAAAAGAAAGCAAGACAACTTGTTATTACGAGCATTTTCAAACCAATTATGCCATATAATATTCCTCCTAGTACAGGTGCAACTATATTAGATAATGCTTGCACACCATTTATGATACCGTTTGCTTGTTCTAACTTTTTCTCTGGAACTAATTGCGGAATACTTGCCATAACAACTGGTGAGTACATTGCACTAATGACTGCTAGTAAAAACATAATTGCTCCAATCAATAAAATAGATACCGATTCAGTTAATAACAAAACTATAAAACTTAATACAATAGCAGCGTTTATAAAATCCAAAATGACCATTACATTACGGCGGTTGAAACGATCTGCTATCGCTCCGCCAAGAGGAGCTAACAAAAACGGGATACTCGTTATGGCATATAACCCTGCAAATATATCGGCACGTCCTGTTATATCTAGCACATATAAAGACAGTGCAAAACGTAATAGTGTTGAACCTAAAATAGTAATAATTTGACCACTTACCATTAAGTGAAAATCTTTCAAGGAAGATTGAATACTTGCTGGCATCCTCATCACATCCTTCATTTAGCATAGACCGACTGCCGGTCTATAATACCCAAACAGAAAAAAGCTATTTCTGTTTCATTAAAACCTCGATCATATAATTAAAGGACCCTTCTTTCGCTCCAACAGATACTTCCATCATTTTAATATAAGCCTTAGCTCTTCTCATCATTTCTTCCGTTTTCCACTGGAATAAACCATCATCAAATATGACTTGTGCTGAAGAGAGTAATAATTCAATTGTTTCTTGTGGGTATGGAGTATAAAATATGCCTTCTTCTATTCCTTGCTCTAAAACTTCCGTTAATACAGGAGATAAATGTATAATGGATTGCACTAAACTTTTCTGATGCATTTCTGCATTATTTGGTTGATGGAATTGTTGGATCATTTTTTCTTTTACATCTCCTGATTTTGGTGATTGTTCCATTAAAATTTTAAATAACTTATCTAAAACGGGGATATCGGGATTGGAGACAATCCTTTTCGCCTTAGTGACATCCTCTTTAATAATCCTCATAATGATTTCATCCATTACTTCCTCCTTCGACTTAAAATAATGATAAAACGTCCCCTTTGCTATACCAATTTCTTTTAAAATATCATTCACGGTTGTTTTCGTATAACCTTTCGTAAGAAACAAACGCTCAGCTGTTTCTAAAATTTCCTTTCTACGCTCCTCATACTCCTTTACAATTCGCATTCAAGTTCTCCTTCCCACCAGACCGACTGTCGGTCTATTAAAATTATATGTTTAGTTTGCAAAAAGTTTCCTATTATCGTACATATACAACACCATACTTTCTATTTCCTTTATAAATTTTTATTTTTTAACGTCCGCTCAATTTGTTTAAAACGTATCTCATGTTTCTTATCGTCACCTTTCATTTTAGGAAAAGAACGATGCCCTCCGCTTGATCCTATTTTTCTCGATTCTTTATCCAGACGCACAACACTTTGTAGTTTTTCAGCTCCTTCACCACAAGTCAGCGCATCTCCTTTACATCGATGACTTCAAAAAATGACAATTGATTCATACGATACGGTTCCCCTCCGTTCGATCTATGTACTTATCAATGGAGTATTTTGTTGAGTTCCAATATGTAATATTGCATATTTCGCACTTTTAATTTTTGTATATGTGATAATTTATTTATAAAAATATAAATTATTAATAAGGGTGATTTATATGAGCAAGTTCCGAAAGAAAATGATTAAATATTTGCAAACATTTTGGGGATGCTTAGCATTTGGTGTATTAATGTTTGCTATCTTCTTAATTACGGATTTAGCAGATGTATCTTTAAATACATTAGGCTGGAGAGACTGGCTAGGTTCTGTAGCAGGCGCAACCATTTTATCTGTTGGGATGTTTACTTTAAATAAATTGAATTTAAAATAAATATTCGGTCAATACTGTATGTAGGCTGTATGCCAACATTCATTTAAAGTAGTCTTCTCTGTATCTCCTTGTATTGAGCAGTTAGCTTTTGCTAGCCGCTCTTTTATTTTGTTCCGGTTCTTGCCTATTAAAGAACTCTTTATCTACTTTCCCCCAATAAGTACACATATCTATTCTCCATTGCTACAAAATGAAATCTTTATTTTGTTTTACGCGTCGCTTCTTCAATCAGCCAAGATGCAATATTAAAATCATTAGCTTCACCCTTTAAAGATGTTCCGTTCCAAAAGCATTCTTTCATCACTTCAAGTAATTCTTCAACAGCTTCAATTCATCTCATATTCATTTTCCTTTTCTTCCAAATAACTATTTTGTTTTACTAATTAGCTGATTAATTTCACAAACACCTTTATCAAACATTCCACGTTTCTTCACCCCGTGAATATTTTTCAAATAAAAATACATACTATTTTCAAGCGGCCGTGTCCACGGCTAATACCTCTTTCTTTTGTTACAGCAAAAGCAGGTAGGCTCTTCACTTATCTGCTTTCTCTGTATATTTTTTAAGAAATCGAAAATAATACCAACAAGCTGTTTGAACTAGCAGCTTCACTCTTCTCGCAATGGGGATGCAAATTATCACAATTAGCTAACTCATTGAGCTCACTGGCAGACAACCAAAATCGTTGTCTGCTTTTTGTATGAGATTTTTCGTTTTACATATACTACTTTTGAACCTGCAGACCAATACGAGCCATTTTGGTGCTTGGTATTTCCCTTCCGGGGATAAGTATCTTTTACTTATCCCTTTTTTGTATAGACATGTATATTTAGGGTAAAACTAATTACAAGCAGATTTTCTGTTTATGCGTAGTTCTAAACAAGATTACTTTTTCTCCTATTAAAGGACGGCAGGTACGACTGCTAGTCCTTTTTTCTTATTTCGCATATTATCACTACATTACCTTCATCGTCATAAGCAATTTCCCCATAAGGATGGCAGTGGTGCTTCTCGAGTTCCTCATTGATCAAAACTAACAAATTAGTTTTCCAGTTTCCAACGATCGTACACCAATACGAGTTTAATCCTTCATAAACTTCTCTTGTTCTATTTCGATAATTGCGGAATGTGTAATGAAAATACTCGCTCGCTTCAATACCTTTTCTTTTAATCAAAGTGTTCTGCTGAATGATAGTAATACCCTTGCTCTAATGGTTTTGGACTATAAAATTTCCTTTATAAATTTCAAATACGGTGAATGAAATTTTGTTTTTTCTTGCCATCATCCTTGTTGTATACAAACAAAAAAAGAGCCACAATATTTTGCGACTCTTTTACAATTATAACTATTTAACGACCACGTCTTTGCTGACCTTGCTTTGTACTACCTTTTTTATTACTTGGCTTATTAAATGATCGGTTATTTTCATTTCTCGAACTATTTCTCGAACTATTTCTTGAATCACTTCTTGAGCTATTTCTGGAATCACGTCTTGAATCACTTCTTGAACCTTCGCGGCTATCTCTTTGACGATTTTGACCTGATTTCTTCGGAGCCGGCTTTGGTACCGGTTTTCCATTTTCATCTACACGTTTTATCTTCGGTTGTTCGATTATTTCTCTTTGTATTGGTGCACCAAGCGTTTTTTCAATTTCTTCTAAATGTTTTTCATCTTTCGCTGCAACGAACGTAATTGCAAGACCTGATCCACCTGCACGTCCTGTTCGGCCAATGCGGTGAATGTAACTTTCTACATCTTCAGGGATATCAAAGTTAAATACGTGCGTTACACCATCTACATCAAGTCCACGAGCTGCTACATCCGTTGCGATTAAGTACTGAATTTTAGCTTCGCGGAAACTCTTCATAACTCTTTCACGTTTCGCTTGAGGTATATCACCATGAAGTTCAGCACAATTATAACCTAATCCTTTTAAATTATCATAAAGCTTACTTGCTCTAACCTTTGTACGACAGAAAATAACAGCTAAAAATGGCTGATCACGATCCATAATAAAACGAAGTGCATCTGGCTTTGCACGGTCTGTCGTCTCAATGACACGCTGCTCAATTGTATCAACCGTTACTTCTTCACTTTGTACTTGAATCATTTGCGGCTCATCCATATAACGCTTCGCCAATTTTTTAATATCTTTTGGCATCGTTGCTGAGAATAACATCGTTTGTTTACTATCAGGTGTCTCATCTAAAATATCTTCAATATCATATAAGAAACCAAAATAAAGCATTTGATCCGCTTCATCTAATACAATCGTTGAAAGATTACTTAAATCAATTGTTTCACGTCGTATATGATCTAATAATCGCCCCGGTGTCGCTACAACAATATGTGTATTACCTTTTAATTTTCTCAATTGTTGTGCTACATCTTGCCCACCATAAATCGCTAGTACATTAATATCTTCTCTTTGAACAAGCATTTTTTTAATTTCAGTTGTAATTTGCAGAGCTAGTTCCCTTGTTGGTGCAACAATTAAAGCCTGAACATCACTAGACTCTGGATCAATTTTTTCTAAAATCGGTAACACGAATGCTAACGTTTTACCCGTTCCTGTTTTCGCCTGCCCAATAATATCTTTACCTGACATAATAACAGGAATTGCCTTCTCTTGAATTGGTGTTGCTTCTGTAATTCCATTTTCACGTAATGTATGATTAAAAGTTTCACTAATTCCTAATTCTAAAAAGTTTTTCAAATAGACCACTTCTTTTCCTTATTTTTCACATTAGCTTTCATTGTACCATTTGTTTCGCCAAATATGAAAAATAAAAAAATTCTTATCTTCTTTTTTTATATTCATCCTGTACTAGATGAACAAAATCTTTTTGCTTTTTCTCAGATTTTATTAATGCTTCCATGTTAGTAGAAGACAAAATGAACTTCTTAATTTTGCTATTACATCAAATAACGAACCCATCTTCTCCCCCCTATACCCTTGCTCAAATTATATATATTCTTCTTTACATATATATTTCAATTTTACCGAAATATAATGTTACTGATTTGGTTGAAATCGCAAAATATATGAACTAAAAAACCGATCTTTTCGATTTAGGAAAGACCGGTTTTCATTAATTTATACAGTAAGCTTTCCTCCATGATAGCAATAATACTCTGCTGCTTTAAAACTTTTAATCCTGTTTAAAGACTGTTTCGCTTTTTCTATATCCAAACAAAAATTCGGATTAGCTATTACTAACTCACGATTCTCTTGAACAGCCGCATCTCCCGTAATTACACAATCTAAATTCGGAAAATATAATGAAATATGCCCCGAAGTATGTCCTGGCGTCGCTACTATTTGACATTCATTATTCAAAATCATTTGACCATCATGCACTTTTTCATCGACGGAAATATGTTTTATATTTTTTAACTGTTGTATAAACCATTTACCAAATTCTTTTTCTTCATTTGGCATACGTTCTAACATTTCTTCAGCTTGAACTAACCTCTCTGATTTTATATCACCACTAATATAGTTAGATTCAATTTCACTAGCAATAACATTAATTTGAGGATATTTCACTTTAAAATCGTATACAGACCCTAGATGATCATC
>NZ_WEII01000015.1:0-73777 GCF_009183805.1 Bacillus sp. B2-WWTP-C-10-Post-4
TATCTATATTTTACCAAACAATTATGTAGATAACCAGTTTTTTCTAATAATATAGTGAATTGATAATTTTAATGGTAGTTATTAATACTTACAGGAAAATTCAGTATGCAATGGAAACTGAGAAATCAAGAATTATAAAAAACTTATAGTATCTTTTGTAAAAGTATATTTATAATTTGTATATTAACATGTTATAATTTAATTTCTAAAACTACCAAAAAAGGACTGCCAGTAATGGTGGTCTTTTTTAAATTGGTAAGATTGTACTAGGTTGAGCAAAAAAATGGAACCGAAAAAGTTATTTCTAATGAGGATAGCCTTCTTATGATGAAGTTTCATTCAGTGAATCTGCAAGCAAACATAAAAGAAGGAAAAAATTACGATTTTACTTTACGTGGATATAGAGTACCTATACTTTCATGGTTTCCAAATTTAGATGGTGCCGAACCACAAAATTAGCACTATTCTTTAATAAAAAATCCTACTCATTTTTTAATGAGTAGGATTTTTTATTAAAGAGCTATTTCGTATTAATTTGTGCCATCATTTAATATGCTATTTTTAAATGATTTCCAAATTTGATGACTAATTATCTAAATTTCTAAACTCTATACAGCACTATCAATTAAACAATTATTAAATATATCTTCTCTCTAAAACATCGTATTATCATTAGCTGCTTCACTTGGAATCTCTTGAATTACATCCCAGTGTTCGACAATCTTTCCATCCTTGATACGAAATATATCCACTATAGCAACTCCCTTATCTTGAGAATTAGTACGAGAGTGTACATGAAGAGCAACTGTATCCCCTTCAGCTACTACACGTTTAATCTCTGCAGAGGAATTAGGATTTTTAACAAAATCCTCCTTAAAGAAATCCATGAAGGCTTTTCGTCCATCAGCAACAAAAGGATTATGTTGCTTATAATCTTCGCTAACATATTTAGGGATAATATCGATATTATGTTTGTTAAAAACTTCATTATAGAAATCAACTACCATCTTTTTATTCTTTTCATTTTCTTTTACTTCTTTTGATACAGAAGCGACATTTTCACTCTTTATTGAGTTCCCTTTGTTATTACCGTTGGAAGCTTGATATACCAAAGTCGAAACTACTCCTAAAATAAATACAGAAATAATTGTTATGATTAAACTTTTCTCTAATTTCATATATACCTACCTCTTCTACTTAAATAAGTTTTCTTCTATAAAAAGTTTGAAGAAGGAGAAACCTTCCCCAAAATGTAATATCAGGGGTAATGTTAGGAATTTCATTTATCCTAACCTCCCCCTATACAAGGCATATTAGAAACGATTAATTCTAACTTAATACCTCATTAACAGTTGCACTGTCCACAATTTGAATAAACTTCTTAACCTTATCGTTCTCATCAAACTTATAAAGGTGACAAAAATCTGCTACAAATGACTTCCCTGTAGCTTTATATGTTCCACTATATTTTCCATAAACGATAACAGTATTGTTATTAAAAGCATAAATTTCATCTTTAGCGCTATAGTCATCCCATTCTGTGCCAAGACGTTCATGTACGTTTTTCACTACTGCATATGGAAACCCAGCAGCTTCTGTCCAAGATACATTTTCACTTAAATACGTTTTGAACGCATCCAATTTCCCTTCGCCAGTTAACACATACGTTTCATGTAATAGTTTTTGATATTTATTCATATCATTAACCCCAAGGCATTTCTTTTGTTACAACTTTTGCACTTAATTCTAATACACCTTTATTTGCATAGCCTGGATATGCTGCTTCAAGTTTTGCCACAAAATCTTTTGAAGTTCCACTTTCCTCAGAAGCTTGAACCGCCGTTCTTAGATAATCCATTGTCGCAGTAAGTGCTTGATTATTTAGGGATTTTTCGATTGATCCATGGCTAGGCACAATTATGTCAGCATGTAATGCTTGTAATACTTTCAAGTTCTCAATCCATGCCTCCATATCCGCTTTTGAGCTAGTATCCGCTAAGAATACATGTATTTCGTTAAATACATCGATACCACCAATTAATACTTTTAGTTCTTTATTAAATAGGCTAGTTCTGTAATGATCTAAGCCTACTAGTTCAAATGTTAACCCCTGAAAATCAATCGCTTTTTCTTTAAATACTTGAGGTAATACCACGTTACTTGGTGCATTTTCTCCAAGGACGTCTTTCCAAACTTTTAATTTCCCTAAGACAGAATGAACGATATGTTCAACAGTAGACTCTGTTGCATACGCTATAGCTTCTGGGTAAAAGGCTTTAATGCTCTCTAATCCAAAGTAGTAGTCTGGATCCCCATGAATAATAAAGATTTTATCTAGAGATAAGTTGTTTTTTTTCAAATACTCTACAATTTCTTTCGAATCAGACTGCGTAAATTTTGAGTTTATTAAAAATGCATGTCCTGCTTTCTCAACTAATGTTGCTGTGACCATAAAGCTTTTTTCGTCCGAACTAAACACCGTTAATTTCACATCTTTTTGATTTGTATCGATTGTTTTAAACATAGTATGTTATTCTCCTTTTGTTAAAGTTATTAACTAATCATCATATTTTTATCTTGTTCCGATAAAGTGAAACTTTAATCAGTGGGGGTTTTGTTCATCCCCCACTGATTATTAGTTGAACCAATCGGACTTTTACGGACAGTTGATCCCCCACCTAACTTCTTTGCTTCCACTGAATTTTGAGGTGGGGGTCTTACTGCCCGTTAAAGCGGGATAAAATCTCCCACTCCCATTTATCTGAAAGTGTAATAGTACTAGCGAATATTCCGGAGATGAATGTCAGATGGCCTAAGATAACATGTTTGCTACTATATCCTAAATTTTCTTAATATAAATTTTTAAAACGCGCTTCAATTTTATCCGGTGTCATTACGCCACCACCAATAGGAATAATTTGATTCTCCTTTTGTAAAAGTAATGAAGGATAGCTATTAACATCAAGCTGTCGAACTTTATTGAAATCATTTTGGACATCTATTATTGTTTCTTGAGCGTTTAAACGTTCCAATACTTGTTCAGGGTCCAAACCATGCTCGATTGCAATTTTGCGATATGTTTCAGGATCACTCAGACTTTGGCCCTCATAATAAAACGCTTTTTGCATAGCCGAAGTGAATTCTAATAAACGGTCTGGCGCTAATGAGCGTAAAGCTGAAAAGCCAATTGCAGCATCTTTCGAATTCATTTTAAAAGTCCCTTCCTCCACCAATTTTTGATAGGAAGGACCAAATTCAGCACCTGTAAGTTGATTAATTCTTTTATTTCCTTCTTCTATATATGAGAAGTTTTTCATTGGTAAATTATCTAAAAATAGCCCTCCACATAAAACCGTTAATGGTACTTCAGTGTGGTTTTTGTAAAATCCTTTAATACTTTCTGAAAAACCATAGCACCATCCACAATATGCATCTCATACGTAAATAAGATTATCTTGTTTCGTCTCCATTTAAATCTCCTACCTTTTTTTTATTATCCAGCTCAACTAAATTTTTGGTTTATATAGGTACATCTTTTTATACCTTGTTCTTTTTTAGATACCTTACTATATTTCCCCAAAACTAATATTTCCAAAGAAAGATCCACCAAGGTTTTTAACAAAAGATAACATTGCACCTTATTGCTCCGTAACAGAAAATACTAAAGCTTGGAATATGCATTGATTTGAATGTGTTAGTAACTTTCTACACCGGGTGGCAACGTATGGACCACCATCCTTAATTAAATATATAAATCATATTTTTAGCAGATATTAGTTGTAACTAAATTAATTACACATTTATGTAACTATTTTAGTTACAACTAATATAGAAGTCAATTCTTTTTTTCGAAAACATTAAATTTCTACATTAATCTACAACCAATCCCACTCTTTAAAAAAATATATCAACGATTATTCGATTATATCGATCGTAACTCCGAATATATCAACGTTTCGACACAACATATCGATTTACCGACAAATTTCGAGCGCGTTATCTCCTAAACTAACAACCAATCCCACATCACGTTCACCTACAAAGAAAAAAAGCACCAGGTCCCCCCGATGCTTTCCCCCACTCTAAAACAAATGACAAGCCACCTGATGCCCCTTCGCAATCTCAACCATCTTCGGTACTTCCTGTGCGCATTTTTCAGTGGCGAATTTGCAGCGCGTTCTGAATTTGCAGCCGGATGGTGAGTTGAGTGGGCTTGGTACTTCTCCTTGCAAAATGATCCGTTCTTTGCCTATGTTTGTTGGATCTGGTTCTGGCATGGATGAGAGTAGTGCTTGTGTGTATGGATGTGCCGGTTTTGTGTATAGGTCTTCACTGTCGGCAATTTCTACTATGTTTCCTAAGTACATGACTCCGATGCGGTCTGATATGTGTCTTACCATAGATAGGTCATGTGCGATGAATAAATATGTGACTCCTGTTTCTTCTTGGATGTCTTGCAGCATGTTTACGACTTGTGCTTGGACTGAGACATCGAGTGCTGAGATTGGTTCGTCACATAGGATAAAGTCTGGTTTTACAGATAATGCACGCGCGATGCTAATGCGCTGGCGCTGGCCTCCGCTAAATTCGTGCGGGTAGCGATATAAGTGTTCTTCTTTTAATCCTACCTTTTTCAGAAGGTCTAAAATGATTTCTTTTTGTTCTTCTTTTTCGTAAGAACCGTGAATGTTCATCGGTTCGCTAATAATTTGGAATACATTCATTGCCGGGTTTAATGATGCGTATGGATCTTGGAAAATGATTTGCATTCGTTTTCGATATTCTTTTAGTTCACTTTCCTGTAAACTTGCGATGTCTTTTCCGTCGAATAAAACGTTACCTGAAGTGACATCGTGTAAACGAATGATGCTTCTTCCTGTCGTTGATTTTCCGCAGCCCGATTCTCCTACTAGTCCGAATGTTTCACCCTTTTTAATTGTAAAGCTTAGGTCATCGACTGCTTTTAATTGCTCTGTTTTTCTGCCGAATAGTCCTTTTTTAATAGGAAAATACTTTTTTAAGTTCCGAACTTCAATTAAGTTTTCTTCATGCATGAAAATCACCTACCGCCCTATCGTTTAGCCAGCACATGGAACGTCTTTCGTTTCCGATTTCAAAATATGGTGGACGTTCTTTTTCACAAATGTCCATCGCATGCGGGCAACGCTCTGCGAATGGGCAACCTTGTGGCGGGTTTAATAAGTTTGGTGTTACACCTTGAATAGGAGCGAGTCTTTCTTTTACGCCGTTCGATATTTTTGGCAGAGAGTTTAATAGTCCTTTCGTATATGGATGATTCGGCGATTGGAAAATATCAAGTACAGGTCCTTCTTCCATAATAAGCCCGCCGTACATAACGATAACGCGCGTACAGTTTTGCGCGACGATTCCTAAGTCATGCGTAATAAGAAGTAACGCCATATTCGTTTCGTTTTTTAAGTTTTTCATTAAATCTAGTATTTGCGCCTGTATCGTTACATCAAGTGCAGTCGTCGGTTCGTCAGCAATAAGAAGGTCCGGATTACAAGACATCGCCATTGCGATCATAACCCGCTGCTTCATACCTCCGCTTAGTTCATGCGGATATTGTTGCACCCTTTCTTCTGGTGAAGAAAGACCGACTTGTTTTAACAAGTTGACCGCGATTTGCTCTGCTTCTTTCTTTTTCACTTTTTGATGACGTATAATTACTTCCATCATTTGTTTCCCAATTTTCACGACCGGATTTAGCGCTGACATTGGGTCTTGAGAGATAAGTGAAATTTGATTTCCTCTAATAGAACGCAATTCTTTTTCAGATTTAGAAAGTATGTTTTCATTATGAAAAAGGATTTCCCCTTCTTTCACTTTTCCTGGTGACGTAACGAGAGACATAACGGACTTCGCCATTACACTCTTTCCGCTTCCAGATTCCCCAACGATACCAACTACTTCTCCTTTATTTAAGCGAAATGTAACGCCGCGAACCGCTTCAACTTCGCCACTTTCTATGAAAAAAGAAGTCTTTAAATTTTTCACTTCTAGTAGTTTTTCAGACACGCTTCTCACTCCTTTCACGTAACACTTTAGTTTTCATTTCCAGCTCCTTTTGGCGCGAAAGCTTTCTTCAATGCTTCACCAATTACGTTAAAACTAAGTACCGTTAAAAGGATAAGGAATCCTGGGAAGAGTGTTAAATACCAAGCTTCACCAATATATCCTTGCGCATTGTTTAGCATGCTGCCCCAAGAAGAATCTGGTTCTCTAATACCTAAACCTAAAAAACTAAATGATGATTCCATTAAAATCGATGTCGCAATTGTTAATGTCGCAGCGATAATAATGGTTGATAAAATGTTAGGAATGATATGTCTTACAATAATCATAAGTGATTTTTGTCCTGATACTTTTGCGTATAAAACGTACTCACGCTCTTTTACAGATAACGTTTCTGCCCTTACAATACGGGCGGTGTCCATCCATGTTAGTAATCCGATAATAAGAACTAACGTCGTAATTCCTGGTTTTAAATACGCATTTAATAGTAGCATTAAAAAGAATGATGGAATTGACATAAGTACTTCAACAACCCTCATTAAGAAGTTGTCTAACTTTCCACCAAAATATCCGCTAATTGTTCCAACTGCGGTACCGATTGTAATAGAAACAACCATCGCAAGAAAACCGACCGCAAGTGAAACTCGTCCACCATATAACGCTCTCGTTAAGTAATCTCTTCCGTAATCATCCGTTCCGAAAGGATGACTCATACTTGGTTCTTGTAAGCGATCTGGAATCGACATTTTGCTAGGATCGTACGGCGATACGAATGCGAAAATTGATGCGACCGTTAAAATCGCAAGTATAATAACTCCCATTGCAACAAACTTATTTTTCGTAAAGCTATGTTTTATCGTTTGAAATCTCCTATTATTCATTCCAAATCACCCCCTCATTCGAATGCGCGGATCTACTACGCCATATAAAATATCAGCAATTAAGTTACCGAGAATTAACATGAATGATGATAGTAATGTAATTGCCATGATAATCGGATAATCAAATCTAAAAATAGCATTTACCCCAAGTGAACCAAGACCCGGCCATGAAAATACTGTTTCCGTAATAAATGCTCCGCCTACTAAACTTGGAATCGATAATCCGAAAATTGTAATGATCGGTATTAATACATTTCGAAGTACGTGATTAAATAACACCGTTTTCTTTGAAGCGCCGTACGCATATTGAATTTGTACATATTCTTCTTCTAATTGCTGAATCGTACTTGAACGAATATATCTCATATAAACAGATACGTTTTGGAACGCTAGCACCATGCAAGGTAAAATGCCGTGTTGCACAATATCCCAAACAGAATCTTTACCTACGGTGCGCATACCCATACTCGGAAGTAGGTCCAATTTTAAAGAGAATAAGTAGACTAATAGTAGTGCAAACCAGAAAACCGGCATAGAAATACCAACGTATGAAATAAAGTTTACAATGCGGTCAAAGAATGAATTCTTTTTCACACCTGTAAATAGTCCAAGTGGTATTGCGATTACGAATGAGACGAGTAAAGATGATCCCATTAAGCCGATTGTTGCGGGTAATCTTTCTGCGATAAGATCTAAAACAGGACGATGATTTTGAAGTGAATAACCAAAGTTCCCTGTTAAAATGTTTTTTAACCATAAAAAATACTGCACGTAAATTGGTTGATCTAGTCCTAAACTTTTACGAATACGCTCCACATCAATTGGACTCATATTTGGCGTTACAAAGTTTCGAACAGGATCCCCCGGCGCTAGCTTTATTAATAGAAAAGAAATAATAGAAATAACAAATAAAAGCGGAATTGCATTTAAAAGCCTCTTCGCAATTACTTTATACACAAACTTCCCCCCTCAAGCTAAAGAAGCTGATTTCCACCAGCTTCTTTATTGTTTCTTATTTCACTTCATAAATCTTAGATAGATCTTCAAACATTGTGACAGGAATTGCTTTCGCTTCTTTTAATCCATCAAACTTTTTATCTACTGCAATAACTGCTTTCGGATACGCAATTGGTAGATAAGGTACATCTTCTCTAGCTGTTTCTTGAATTTTATGGTATAGCTCTGCACGTTTTGTTTTATCTGTTTCAACTGCAGCTTCTTCCCATAACTTATCGAAATCAGCGTTTTTATATCGTGCATAGTTGTATTCAGCATTACTTAAGAATAGGCTTTTATATGAATCTGGCTCAGGTCCCATTATGTAACCACCAAATGTAATGTCATATTCTTTATTCTCTTTATCTAAGCCTTTTTCACTTGCCGCACTAGCATCTAATGCATTTAGTTCAACTTCTAAGCCAACTTCTTTTAATTTTTGTTGTGTATAAAGCGCTAAGCTTTCCATAATTTTATTATTCGTGACATACATCACACGTACTTTTTCTTTATCTTTCACACCAGCTTTTGCTAATAAATCTTTCGCTTCTTTTTTATCATACTTATAGCCTTTAATATCTTTCGCATAATACATAGCGTCTGGCGTTAAGATTGAATTTGCTGGTTCTGCAAATTCACCCGAAACGAATGCTGAGTTAATCATTTCTTTTTTATCTAACGCATGCGCAATTGCTTGGCGCACTTCTTTTTTCTTCATCAAATCTGTATTCATGTTATAAGATAAGTAGAATAATCTACCTTCAGGGAATGTCACCATTGAGAAGTTCCCAGTACTATCTAGTTTTTTAAAGTCTTGCGGCTCAATCATTTTCATGTTGATTTGACCATTTTGCAGTGAAACATTTGCTGTATTACGGTCTTTTACAACGCGGTATACGATAGAGTCTAATTTAGCTTTCCCACCTACATAATCATCAAATCGATCTAATGCAACATACTCATCTGATTTATACTCTTTAAACTTAAACGGCCCTGATCCTACAGGCTGTAAGTTTTTCTTACTCTTCGCTAAATCTGCTTCCCCTTCAAATACATGTTTCGGAATTGGGAAGAAATCATTCATTACACCTTCGAAAGATGCGCTTACTTGTGGTAAAACGAATTGAGTTGTTAACTCATCTACCTTTTTCACCTCAAGCGGCTTTCCTTTAAAAATAAAGTTTTCACGACTTGAGCTATTTTGCTTCTCATCCAAAATAGATTGGAATGTAAATGCTATATCGTCTGATGTAATTTTCTTACCATCATGCCATTTCAAATTATCTTTTAATTTCAATGTCCACGTTAATTGATCTACTGAAGGCGTAAAGCTCTCAGCAAGAACAAACTTTTTCTTACCGTCTTCCATATGATATAGCGGCGCATATAAAGCCTGCTGCACAGTTAATGACACACGATCATTCGCATAAAGCGGATTCATCGTATCTGGATTATCGCTAACACCAATCGTTAACGTTCCTCCATCTTTCGGAGTCCCTGATTTACTAGTGCCCGCTTGCTTCGAAGAATCTTTTTCCCCAGAACAAGCCGCTAATGCAATAAGTAGTATTAGAACAAATGGTAATGCAAATAATTTCCGTTTCATCTTTTGGCCCCCTCAAACTAGTTATACCCATAAGAAAACTCGGAATTAATCCCGAGTTTTCTTATAAGTTTTAAATTACCACTACCTGTATGTAAAGTCAAACTTTTTTGTAAATGTGGAAAGTTTGAAATCTACTAATACATTCTTGCCATAAAATATATTTATAAGGAGGATTAAAAAAGAAGACCACGAATAGGTTACCTCGTAAAAGGAGTTAAAAAACTAGCAGCTTACAGAAAACCCCTCTAAAATGATTGTTATATATACTCGGAACTGTAGAATGGGATTAAAGACAAAAAACACATTTAGGAGGTTATCATGACATTTGATGAATTGAAAAAAAACAAACCAACAACCCAATGGATTGAGAATGATGAGGATGGGGAATTTTTTACTGAAGAAAATATAAGTGCAACAAATACAGTTCTTGACACTTACATAAATAAATTAGAGCAATTGGGAAAAAATCCAACTGAAGTTGAAATAATGCATGTTGTTAAAGAGGTTGTTCTTAACATAAATGAATTAAATGACGAACATGACTATTTTATCGAAACAATGGAAAGAGAAGATCTCTATGAATTTATCGATACAGCAGCACGAATAGCTGGCTTAGAATCCGAGGAAGATATAACAGAAGAATGGCGAGAATGGTAAAAAGTTGCCCCTCTAATAATTAGAGGGGCAACTTTTTTCATATACCAATTGAATGAATGATTTGATGTCCGCACAGAATTCATACATTGCAACATAATATTAAAAGGATTCAATTATAAATACTAACACACCCACATCAACAAAAAAGACCACCAAAAGGCAGTCTCAAAACTCAATCTTATTCCCTACTCCTTGCTCCACCGCTTTCTCATACAAATACTTCGCAACGATAATATCCACTACCGCCAAACCAACTGATTTGAAAATAGTAATCTCTTCATTATTTTCGCGTCCAGCTTTTTCTTTGCTTATAATTTGACCAAGTTCAGCGTGAATGGCGTTTGCTTTGAATAGACCTTCTTTTATCGGAACTTGAAGGTCTCCTGTTTCGTCTAGTGCTGCTTCTTTTGATTCAACTACTACTTTGTTTGCTTTAGCTATGGCATGTGAGGGTAGTTCTTGCATGCTCGGTCTGAATGAGCCGACGGCGTTTACGTGGACGCCTTTTTGTAGTGTTTCTGAGAAGACTGGTGTGGATGCATTCGTAGTTGTGACGATGATGTCTGCTTCGCTTATTGCTTCATTCGCATTGGTGTGAACATATGCAGGTTTGTTGAATCTCTCTTGTATATACTCCGCAAATGCATACGCCTTTTCTTCTGTTCGATTGTATAAAATGACTTTTTCGATAGCTCTTACCGCAAATACAGCTTCAGCAATTCCTTTCGCTTGTTCACCCGTGCCGATAATGCATAAAGTTTTTGCGTTATGACGAGCTAAATATTTTGTCGCTACTCCTGATAAGGCGCCTGTTCGGATCATCGTTAAGTACGATCCTTCTAAAAGTGCGAGCGGTTCTCCCGTTTGAAAGTCTGATAGCATCACAATCCCGTTGATCGTTTTCTTTCCTATCTGTTTATTTTGCGGGACTACCGTTACTATTTTTACTCCAAGCGCCTCAAGCCCTTCCGCTACTGAAGGCATAATTAATGCCGTATTTTGCTCGTTCGCAAATGGTAATGAGCCCCTTATTGGTGTAATCGTTCTTTCTGCGGAAAATTCTTTTAAAGCAAGCGCCGCGTATTCAATAACTTCATTCATATTTACTAAGTTTCTTTGTTCGTTCGCGCTTATGACTAGCATATCTTTCCACCCCCTCCTCTTATCCTAACAAAAATCCTCGATTCAAATCATCTCTCGGGTCTACAACGAACTGATGAAATCCTGTAATAAAGGCATTCCCCGTTAATTTTGGAACGACAGCTTCATATGTATCTACTGCGGTTACCGACAATACTTCCCCCTCGAATTTCCCGTCAGTAATGCATTCATGGACGAAAATTTCTCCCTTTTGTAAAGCATCTTTTCCAAAAAGAGTTGCGATTCTTGCGGAAGTTCCTGTACCGCAAGGAGAACGATCTACTTGCCCATCAGCAAAGATTGTTACATTTCGTAAAGTTGCGTCTTCTTCTTTCGGTTCATCTGAGAAAATAACGCCGTATATCCCTTTTAATCCTTCTTCAAGTGGATGCTTCACTTCCATTTTGCTCTCGATGTAGTGCTTAATTTTACCGCCCCACGCTTGAATAGCAGATAAATCCTTGAAATCAACTTTCAAACCAAATTCTTTACAGTCTACTACCGCATAAAAAGCTCCGCCAAACGCGATATCTACTTGAAATTCATAGTCATCTATTTTAATAGGAACGTCTTTTTTGTATACAAATGAAGGAACATTTTCAAATGATACAGATTCTACTTCACTCCCGTTATATGTTGCATACGCAATGACTTCCCCAGCTGGGCTATCAATAATGAACTTTTGTTTTTCCCCCTTTACTTCAAACATGCCTGTTTCAATTCCAACTGTAATAACAGCGATAATACCGTGACCACACATCGTACTCCAGCCTTCATTGTGCATAAATAATACGCCAAAATCAGCGTGAGCACTTGCTGGCGGTGTAATGATACAACCGTACATTCCGTGATGCCCTCTCGGTTCATACATCAGAACTTCACGAAGATGGTCCAAATGTTTTATGCAGTACGCGCGTCTTTCCAGCTGCGTTTCCCCTTTTATTTCTGGCACTCCGCCCGTAATAATTCGAAGTGGTTCCCCAGCTACGTGTGCATCAATCGTTGTATATATTTTACTAACTTTCATTTCGATCTCTCCCCTATATGTTGATACTCTTTTCATTGCAAATATCATGCCAACGCATAGGGTATAAATTTGTATACATTGTTTAAAAAAGCATACATTACTGTCTATTTTTTTATACACTGTCCAGAGGCTATGTTATGGAGCCCCTTGATACAACCAGTCTTATTATTTTCACTGGAAAGTTACTTCCACCCCCAACATATACTGTTCAAAAGCAAAAAGGAAGTGATCCCATGTATTACGGAACAAAAGGCTGGTACGTAGCTGAACTAAAAAAATTAGGCGTACGCTATCATGAAGGACGAAAACTAGAAAGTTACCGCGGACACATCTTGCGCAATTTACTACTTGCACAACAAGAGAAATTAAAAGAACAGTAATATTATAATGTAACGATATCGGCGATTCTCGGAATATATCAGCGATTTTTTAAATTTATCAGCGATTCAACACAATATATCAGCGATTTTTTAAATTTATCGGCGATTCGACATGCAATATCGACTTACAGACAAATTTCGCTAATTCATCTACCTAAACCACCAACCAATTACACATCAATACAAACAAAAAAGGTCACCCAAACGGGTGACCTTTCTTTCTTATTCACAAACAAGAATCTGTCTAGTAAATGATCCTTTTCTTGTAATACAGCGATCTGTAATTTCGAATCCTGCTTCATGGATCATGTCGTCCATTGTTTCCATCGTGACAACGACTACTTTTTTCGCGATGCGGCGTGCACTTGAGAGAATTGATAGTTGATCTTCTGGTGTGGCGTGCGTAAATAGGTCGTACGGCATATCGATAATGGCAACGTCGTAGTTCTCAGTAATTTCCTCGATTGGACCTTTTGTTACTGTTCCTTCAAATCCGAAATGCGCGATATTTTTTCTCGTTCCAAGAACTACAAGTGGATTTATATCTCTACCAACGATGTTAATCCCCATAGAAAGTGCTTCTACTACTACTGTTCCAATACCGCAGCACGGGTCAATTGCTCGTACTCCCTCTGGATTTGGTACAGCGATATTTGCAACTGATCTCGCAACACGTGTGCTAAGAGATGTCGAATAACTATGCGGTTTTTTTATGTGATGATACCAAACGGGTTCGCTTTCTACATAGTGCCCGAAGTACCAGCGTCCTCCAAGAGGAACAATCCCGAATACACGCTCTGGATTACGAACATCCGCTTCTCCTTCAATATGCATGCCGAGGTCTCGTTCAATAAGACGTCTTTCTCCATATTCAATTTTATTCTCTCCAACGAGGTCATTGATTTTAACGAAGATAACTTTAAATGTCGCTCCCGCCAAATCAATTTGTTCCACTTGTTTTAAAATGCTTTCTAAGTCGTCCCCTTCATACATAACCTCAACGCGCTCTTTTATAAACGCACTTCTACTCGGGTCAATTTTGACATCACTTTTTAAAATATTAACGTGGGACTCCATTCCAAAGAACGAGCGCATTTCCAAGTAACATAAAGCACGCTCCTCCTCACGAAATGCATACGTATATATACAGGCAGGTGTTTTACTATGATTATTCAATCTATTATCATCCTCTATCGTTTAAAATTCTTCTGATTACAATTACTCAAATACTTTTCTTTTGTATATAAAATTAAATGATATCATATGCCGGAAATAAAGAGAAACGTTAATAAATAAAAGAGACTGCCAATGGCAATCTCTTATTATTTATTAACGGAAAGAAGACACGTTGTTACCCATTTCTTCATAGTAATCTAAAATACCTTGATAAATAGCTTCCGCTGCACTTTGTCTCTGCGCTGGTGTAGCTATTTTATCTGCATCACTTTTATTATCTACAAATGCTAATTCTGCTAATACAGCTGGCATTGTATTTTCTCTAATTACGTATAAATCGCCTTTTTTCACACCACGATCTTTTGTTCCCAGTGCATCTACAAGACGCTCTTGAATTTTTTCTGCTAGTAAACGACTTTCTGATACGTTAGGATTTGTTCCTCTTGCTGTCGCTGATTCATAGTAGAACGTTTCTGTACCTTGTCCATTTTTCTCTTCCGTGCCATTACCATGAATACTTACAAAAATATCCCCATTATTTTTTTGAGCAAATTCTACACGTTTCTTTAAAGAATCAGAAGCACTTGTTCCTGGACGTGTATCATCTGTACGAGTGAATAACACAGTAAATGGTGTCTTTTTCTCAAATATTTTCTGTAATCGTAGTGATACATCTAATACAGTTTCACTTTCTTTCTCATAATAACCTGGATTACCTGAATCCGCTCCCCCATGACCTGGATCAATGATAATCGCTTTGCCCTCTAAGAAGTTACCTTGCTTGACTGGATTTAATTGATTTTTATTAACCCATTGGAAACCAGCGCCCATACGGATACGAATCCAGCTGCCGTTCTCTTCAATAACAGTTACTTGTTGTGCGTTATGTGTTCCCATTACTTTTGAAGAAGAAGAAGCTTCTGCATAAGTAGTGAATCCTTCATTAATAACTTCTGTTTTCTCTACTAAAGGTGTCCATTTATCACCTTTACTTGTTGCAATTTTGATCCATCCATCTCGTTCTTCTTTAATTTCAACCATTTGTGGATTATGCTGATTTGCACTAATCCCAGAACTTAATGATGGTGCGTGATATGTAATGAATTTTCTATCTATGTACATTTTCTTTGTTTCTACTGGACGATCACTATTCTTGCTAAATTTATCTGTTTGCGCAGTAAGTTGAGCTGCTTGTTCACGCGTAATAGAATCATTCGGTTTCCAGCCATCCTCTGTACCTAAAGAAAGTTTTAATTCTACTAAAATATTAACTTCTTCTTTACCCCAATGATTCTCTAAATCAGCAAATTTTGTAGGAACTGGTCCTGTTACTTTGCTCTTCAGATTATATGCTCTTACAAGCATAGCTGCCATTTCAGCACGAGTTACTTTTCCTTCAGGATCAAATACTCCTGGTTCTCGCCCTTTAATAATATTCTCTTTTTCCATGGCTGCAATAAATGAAGCTGCCCAATTATTTTTTGCATCATTATAAGACGGCTTTGCATTTGGATCTACTTTAGCACCAATTGCTGTTGCGATAATCTTTGCTGCCTGAGCACGTGTTAAATTTCCGTATGGCATAAAGTTACCATCTGGCATACCGTTAATTACATTTCTCTCTACTAAATAATAAATTGCGTCTTTTGACCACGCACTATCTGAAACATCAGGAAATTTCTTCGTTTCTGCTAAACTACTAATTGGATGTGCTAGTAAATTTGCTGCTAATAAACCTGCGGCTATTGCTTTGTACTCCATGAAAAATAAATCTCCTCTCAAAACTTCATATTCATTCATTTTTTTAATCAAGCTAACTAAAAAATATTAACTATTAATTAATTCCTTTCATAGTGTATAACATTATATATCTATAGTAAATACGTTTCCGGCCGTATAACAAAAATCGTATATATATAACTTATAATGAATGTATATAAAAAACTTTAATCAGCCCGCCCCCATCTAACTTTTTTGCTTTCGCTGAATTTTGAGGTAGGAGTCTTACTGCCCGGCAAATAGCGGGATAAAAAAGCGATTAGGACATGTCTCCTAATCGCTTTGCCAAATAAAAAGCTGATTAAAAATAATATCTTTAATCAGCTCTCTATTATCTATGAAATTATTCTTCAATTAAATTAGACATTACATATGCATACACTAATGCTTCTGTATGCGCAATAGAACTTTCATGCGTACGTTCAAATGCGTGGGAAGAATCAATACCCGCTCCAATTAACGCATGTTTCACATCAAATCCCGCGCGAATCGCAGCTGATGCATCAGATCCGTAGTACGGATAAATATCTACTTTATATTCAATATGATTCGTTTTCGCAAGCTCTACTAAATGTTTGCGCAGTGCATAATGATACGGGCCGCTAGAGTCTTTTGCACAAATAGATACTGTATATTCATCAGATGCTTGTCCATCACCTAACGCTCCCATATCAACTGCTAAGTATTCAACAGTTTCTTCTGGAATGTTAGAGTTACCACCGTATCCAATCTCTTCATTATTAGAAATTAAGAAATGCGTCGTATATGGTAATGTTACGTTTTCGTCTTGTAATCTTTTAATTAATTTTAATAAAATTGCAACACTTACTTTGTCATCTAAATGACGTGATTTTATGTATCCACTCTCTGTAATTTGAACGCGCGGATCAAATGAAACGAAGTCTCCTACTTCAATTCCTAATTCGCGTACTTCATCAGCTGAAAATACGCGCTCATCAATACGAACTTCAATATTTTTCTCATCGCGTTTTGCTTCACCTGCATCTTTATATACATGTACAGATGTTTGATGCATTAAAATCGTTCCTGTATATGTCTTGCCACTTGATGTTTCAATTTCGCAATATTCCCCTTCTACAGAGTTCCAGCGAAATCCACCAATCATAGAAAGACTCAGGCGACCATCAGGCTTAATTTCTTTCACCATCGCACCTAACGTATCAACGTGTGCCGTTAATAAGCGGTGCTGCGCATCATTCTTCCCTTTTACCGTTAAAATAAGAGCTCCCTTATTATTACGTTTCGTTTCTACGTTCCACTCACTGACATAGTTTTCAATGAAATTAATAATTTTTGCTGTATTTCCAGATGGACTTGGAATAGAGACAAGCTCCTTAATCAGTTCCATCGTTTCTTTCGCATGATGTGCCATTGTCGTTTCCTCCTCATTTTCTCTACTATTCAGTATACAAAATTCGCCAGAAAACCTCTACTTATATGGCCTAATTTTCTAAATTGTAGTAAAATTCTTTTTAGTATACAAAAGGAGCCTTGAAATATGAATATATCAAAAAAATATATACACATTGCACTCATTTGGTTTTTAGCATCATTATTTTGTTTACAAATCTCTTATGCCGTTCATACTACTACTTCTATTACAATCGGCTGGATATTAACAGCTATCTTCTTCATTATTAGCTTCATTGCAACAAGAAAGCATAGCGTTACTCATTAACGCTATGCTTTTCCTATAAAACTATTCTTCTGAAACGTCTAATAAATAAATCCCTTTTTCAAATCCACCGCGCTCTATCTCTTTTTGCTTACGAAGGCGTTCTACATCTTCAATCGATGCACCTTCTGCACGTGCTAATGAGATGATAACTTCTAGCGCATCCGCAAGAGAATCTAGCGCATGTTCGCGTTCTTTCATAGAAGCAAATTCACGAATTTCTTCCGTTCCAATTTTCGCTAAAGCTTGTATGTATGCTTGCCCTGTTAATTTTTGTGCTGTATATGTTTTTCCAGACATTAAAATCTTCTCTGGAACACGATCTCTTACTAACTTGTTATATGCTGACATCATTCATCCTCCTATATTTAATAACATCCGAGCTCTGCTTTATAGAAAAACCATTTTTTCTTCACGCACGCACTTAACATATCAATTCCTGATCCATGTGCTCTTACATGCGGAAAGAAATAGTGCTCTAAGTCTTCTTCCTTACCATATAGAGTTTGATACTCATCTGGAATCGCTTCTTTTTTCACATCTTTTTCTTTCGTCACCTCGTCAGAAAATGCAACACTTGGATGTCCCTCAAAAAATAACGCAGTCCGAACTGCCAAAGATGGTGTACTATGCAAAACAGAATATGTAAGCAAAATAATAGTAATAACACCGATCATTTTCTTCATGTATTACTCCTTAAAAAAAGTGCTAACACAATTATACTAAAATGTGTTAGCACTTTCTCCCCTTTATCCCGAATTAACGAGCTAATAATCAGTGAGGAATGGACAAAATCCTCACTTCACTTTATTCCCCTTTAAATGCTGGTAAACGTTTCTCTAAAAACGCAGCAATTCCTTCTTTATGATCCGCTGTTTGTCTCATTGCATATTGACCACGCTTCTCTAATTGCAATGTTTGCTCTAAATTAGAGCGATTTACTTCACATAAAATTTGCTTCGTTTGAATCATTGCTTTAATCGGTTTTTGTGACCATTCATTAATTTTTTGTTTCACAGCCGTTTGGAAATCTTCGCCGATTACTTCATCAATTAAGCCGATATCAAGCGCTTCTGTCGCCGATAATTTCTTGCCTTCCCAAATAATTTGCTTCGTCATATTTTCACCGACGCGCTTTTGAAGGAAGAAATGACCGCCTCCATCTGGAATTAAAGCGATTCCAATAAAGTTCATCGCAATAACAGATGATATATCCGCCATTACATAATCAGCTGTTAACGCAATACTTAACCCAAGACCTGCAGTTGGTCCATGAATTGCACTAATAACAAGCTTTGGCATCGTATATAACGTCACGACAACTTCAGAAATAGTATTCATAATGCCATCAAACTTACTTTCATCATTACTTGAAAGCATCGATTTAATATCCCCACCCGCAGAAAAACCACGGCCGTTCCCGCATAACACAACGATATGCGCAGAACTTTCCGCTACTTCTTTCAACTTTTGTAATAACTCTTTTAATGTCGGCTCATCTAACGCATTTAACACCTCTGGGCGATTGACCATAACCGTTGCAACGTGGCCTTCATATTTCACAACGACAGATTCTGTTTTACTTGTTATTTCCATTATATATACCCCTCTTTTCTCCATAAAGATTATACTTATATAATTATAGAAAACCACTGAAAAATCCTTCTTTTTTCTCAATTTTCTGTCTAATAATCTCGCAATTTGTACATTTACCGTATAAAACATACAATTCCGTTGAAAAATATAGAAATTAAAGTCGGTTTATCCATGCTTTTCATCTATTTACCATTACAATGAAATGGTGTATTCTTAAGTTTGATAAAAAACAAATATTGAAATTCATTCGCCTTACTATGTAAAAAAGGCTTTATACCCATCTTTTGGGTGTTGTAATAAAGGAATGAAGAACTGGAGGAACATATGGTTAATAAGTTGAAACAAACGGATAACTACTTCCCACATTTCCTATTGCTATTCATTGTGTTTCAACCAATTTTAGATTTATTAACATCTTTTTCAATCTATATACTACACATGAGCGCAACAGTTGGAGTTGTAGTCCGTTTCGCCTTTATGCTTCTTGCATTAGGGTACCTACTTCTTCATCACAAACAACAAGATGCGAAAAAGTACATCCTCTATTTATGCTTACTCGGGATCGCACTCGCAATCGGTCTTGTAAATAATATGATGGTTAAATCTCCAGTTTCATTTGGAGAAGAAGTTAAATTCATCTTAAAGAGCGTATATCCAATTGTGCTACTGTTTGGATATATTATCGCCTTTAAAGAGCTAAAAAATAAAGAGTATGTATTCCATAAAATCATTACATATTTCTTATATGCAACTTTAATTTTAAGCATTACAATGATCGTTGCAATGCAAACTGGAACGGATTTCCCAAGCTATCCTCACTCAAAAATCGGTTCAAGAGGTTGGTTCTTCGCTGGAAATGATTTAAGTTCTCTTTTCGCCATTATGTTCCCAATCATTGTCTTATATTCGATTCATAAAACAACTTCTTTCTCGAAAATATATTACTGGATTCCAACAATACTTGCGATGTATGCAAGTATTATGGTCGGAACGAAAGTCGGATATGGCGCAATTGTTATTACATTAGGCGTAGCACTTTTCTTCTCATTCATTGAATATATGATAAATCGTAAAAAAGAAGGAAAAGGATTCACACATATTGTAAATACCGTTGTTGTCGCAGTTATACTAGGAGGTTTAATTGCTCTTACACCGCATACTCCTATCGCAAAAAATATGGGCATTCACATGCAAATATACGAATACAAAAAATCAGTACAAGAAGAGAAAGATCGAAAAGAAGGAAAAGTAATTAAAGCAGATCCAGAAGATGCAAAAAAACATGCAAAAGGTGAACTTACAGATTCTGAAGTAAAAAGTTTAATTTACAGTGATCGCGACAAATTTTTAAAAACATACAAACAATACTATAAAGACGCACCGCTTTCACAAAAACTATTCGGAATGGGTTACGCTGGTAACTACACAGATAAAATTAAATTAATTGAAATGGACTTCCATGACCTATTTTTCGCATTTGGAATTGTCGGTTTCCTTATTTACTTAATACCTCTTCTATACTTTGGTATTAAATTATTCATCCGCATGATCACAAACTTTAAGAAAATCATGAAAGTAAAGTATATGTTATTAGCGAGCACACTCGTTCTATCACTTGGCATCGGCTTTATGTCTGGCCACGTATTAACAGCGCCAGCCGTTAGTATTTTCTTCGTTGTTATACTCGCTTATATCATTGTTGATTTTGAAATTGAATAAAAAGAAGGTGCTACGAAATATTAGTAGCACCTTCTTTTTTATTTAATTAATGTTTTACGTATTCTAAGCTTTCTTTTGCAATATACGCTTCTGTTACAGTAGGATTATCTGAAATAACTTTAACCCACGCTTTTCCATTTATTATCTCTTCACCAGTAACTGTGACAACTACATTTGTATTTAAACGATACAGTCGCTCATTTGATATACTAGGATTCTTTTTCACTTCCACGTTATTCATCACACGTGCAAGTTTGTACTTGTTGTATTCTTTTTTACCTAAATAAGAATCAAAACGGTTCATATGCCCCGCTACTTTTTTACCCCAGTTCGCATCAGATGCATATTTCGCATTTAAACCAGCAGCTTTATCACCTGTATATGTTGCTGTATAACGCCAATGTCCTGGATTTAAATATCCTTCATTCATGTATAATTTTGCTGCATGTTCAATACAATCTTCTTTTGAATTGAATGCTTCTCCGTTACCATACGGACTATCGTCTGTTGCTTTTAAACCAAATAAATTATTTTTGTCTTTTGCAAGAGCGCTTGTTCCATAATAACTTTCATGAATTGCTAATGAATATAAGAATAATGCATTTACATTATACTTGCTTTCTACTTCTTTAAATTTCTTTCCTAAACCAATTAATGGAGAGTCTGGTTTAATCGATTTCACATAACTATCTAGTTGTTCAGCTGTATAATCTGTTTTCGAACGTAATGATAAATAATTGAAATATTGATAGAAAGTTTCGTCTCCAAATGTCTTTCCATCTACACTATACATTTGCTGTCCTTGCTTCATGAAAGAAGGTGCCACACCATATCTAAATTCTGTATATCCAAGTGAACTTGTATTATATGTATAATATTTATGGTATAAATATCCATCTGATTTCACATAATAAGACGACTGTTTCATTTCATTTGTAGGAATTAAAGTGATTTCATTCTTCTTCACATAACCTGTCAAACCAGAAAGTTGAACTTTCACACGATCTTCGCCAACTTCTAACACTTTCAATTCTGTTCCATACTGAATATACGTATATACTGTTGACAAATTCTCATCATAAATATTAATGATGTTTTGCCCAGTTATTCTTTTCGCACTTGCAAAACCATCTTTAATCCATAAAAATTCGTTCTCGTATTTTACCGCATTCATACCTTTATTTTGAGCAGCCGTAACCGCTTCTTTATACGTATTATAGCGCTCTACTTCTTGCTCTGTTCCGTTTTCTCTTACATTTGTCACAACATATTTCTTAGTTTCTACAGGATTGCTATTTCCGTTTTTTTCAATCGTCTGAAGCATGCGATCCAACATAGCTGAAGCCATCCCTCTTGTAGCTGATAAATGTGGTCTAAATGTATTATCTTCTGGATACCCTTTAATAATTTGAGTAGCCACCATAACTTGTACATGCTCTTTATAGTTAATACTATCTTTATCAGTAAAGGTAAGCGGACTTACAGCTACTTTAATATTTTTATAGTCTAACGCTCGCTTTACCATTATCGACATTTCTTCACGTGTAATCACATCATTTGGTGAGAATGTCTCGTTCGTACGACCATTAATAATTTTTGCTCCATATGCTCTACTTACACCATCATATAAACCGTAAGTCTTCGGCACATCCTCGAAATTCGAATCAGCTTTCGGTAAATTTAAAGCCCTTGCTATGAATGTAGCAAACTCTGCTCTTGTTACTAATTTATCAGGCGCATATACATTGTCTCCATACCCCATTAAAACTCCTTTAGTAATAAGTGAGCGCATATTCGTCTCAAACATATGTCCTGTAATATCATCATTTGCCGCATAACTTGAAATAGGAGTTAAAAGTAATGATCCCGTTAATGCCACTGCTGTTATACCTTTTGAAAAAGTCTTCAAGGTTATCCTCCTCGTAATCTACGAATTTATTATCACAAATTTGATTATATAATAATCACAATCATTTTAGCATAATAAATAGGAATTAAAATAAAACGTTTTTTAATTAGAATTTTCATTAAATTCAAAACAAAATAAAAGGCACTTTACTTTTTTAATAAAGTGCCTTTTTCCATATGATTAATGAGTTTCTTTGTTGCCTGTTTGCCTTGCAACCGAAGCTCATCTATTGTCAATTGTAACTCTTGCTGCACAGTTCCTTGTTGCATTAATTGCTTTTTCGCAATTTCATATAAATACTCAGCACTCCATTCGCCATCCACACTCCCTATAACTGGCTGATTCACTTGACTTAAAAACGAATCAATTTTCGGATCGTATGAAATCCCGACCATTGGAGTTTTGGCTACGGCAGAAAAAACAAGTGCATGAAGACGCATACCAATTAGTAATGAACATTGTGATAAAATGAATATTTTCTCGTCGATATCCATTTTATACGGAAGCATATACGTCTCTTCTCCCATTAAGTCTACTACTTCACGCGAAGCTTTTTGATCAAATGGCTCATGCATTGGAACAAATAGAATTTGGTATCCTTCTTGCTTTAATTTTTTTAATGCCGCAGCTAATTTTTTTATATAATCTTCTTTTGCATTCCAATAACGCACACTAACCGCAATTACTTTTCCATGTATCGAATGCTTTTGCAACCAATCCGATTGTTTTGTCCGTTTCCATGTTAAAACAGGGTCTGGAACAATTTCAATATCGTTTTTTATGCCAAGTTCTTTTAAATATAAAAACGAATCCTCATCTCGAACTGATACATAGGAAGCTTTTGACAAGTTCCATTTTACTAATAGACGATTATATCCTTTTGTAATTGGACCTATTCCTTGTGAATAAATATAATACGGCTTTTTTAATAATCGAGCGAGTCCCATAATACCCGTATAATATAGAATACTCTTCGTACTTGTCTGATCTTGAAGAAGGCTCCCGCCACCGCTAATGACTCCATCACTGTTTTTGATTGCATGATAAACAGCTTTTATATCCCAGCGATCTACCGATTCTACACCATACATTTTCTTTGTATATTTAGAATCATTTGATAGTACTACTAGTTCTATATCCGGGTTCTCTTTACTTAACGATTCAATAATTGATTGTAGAATCGCCTCGTCTCCAACATTATAAAAACCATAATATCCTGATAAGACTAAACGCACCCTAAATCTCCTCCAAAACTAGGTAACCGTTTATTTCATCTAACATAAACTGGTACCCATTCCTTACCTAAACACTTGATACCCTACATAGTTTCCTCTTTATCAGTTCATATGAATTATAATAAAAAATTAAATTTCTATATTTATCTTTTCAAAAATGGTATTTTGTTTATTGATATCCATTTTAATTTCAAAGCACATACACCATACAAAATGGTTGTAATACTTAATGCTATACCACTGAATAATAACGTCATAATTCTTGAAGTTGTAACATCTATCACATTACATAATTCATACAATCCTAGTCCCAAAATACATGCTATTGCTAGCACACCGAAAAAGCTTTTTAAATGAATAGAATAGGCAATATAGCTTCGAATATACAAATGATTTACAATACAAATCAATACGTAAGTAATTAGTGTACTATACGCCGCTCCATCTATGCCAAACTTCTGCACGAACATCATGTTTAACATGACTTTCACACAACTCGCACCAATAACAATCCATGCAGCTTGTGCAGAACGGTTAATGCCCTGTAAAACACCTATTGATAATACCATAACCGCAGTAAAATACGAACTGCCAATCATAACTGTTAACATACTACTGCCTTTTACGTCTGTGAACAATCCGACATTTAACGGTACTGTTAATGCCATCAACCATATTGTTAACGGTGCTGTCAAAACATGCGCTAGTCGATTTGTATTTTGAATTGTTATTTTCGCCAAATTTATATCTCTTTTGGCCAATGCGGAAGTTAAGAGTGGTATTAACGGAAATACAATTGCACTTGCAAAAATAACAATTATTTGCGTGAATGCAAAACCGCGACTGTATATTCCAAATTGTTCTTGAATTTCTGTTGATGATCCTTGTAATACATGCGGTATTGTAAGCGAGTCTACTAAATTTAAAAGTGGCATTGATAAAGCTCCGATAGCGATTGGGATCGATACCCGCAATATCTTTTTGCCGTTTTCTCTTAAATCTCGGAGCGAATAGGAATTGCTTTTATTGTAGTATGGACTTCTATTATATTTTATACGCAAATATATAAGCGAACTAATGACTCCAAGAAAAGAGCCAACCATCGCACCACTAGTAATAACAGTATTACTCTTATCCCATGATACTAGTATGTAAGCAATTATTAACATAAAAAACACACGTACAAATTGCTCAATGACCTGTGATACCCCTGTTGGTTTCATATCACCGAAACCTTGAAAATACCCTCTATACACCGCCATGTATGGCGCAATGAGTAATGCTAATGAAGTAATAAGCAACGGCATTCTAGTTTCTTGTCCACCGAGCATATTCGCAATTTCAATAGAAAATAATACAATGACTAAACAGCCGAAAACGCCAAATGCTATCCCAATAATTGACGCTGATTTAAATAATTTCGCAATTTCCTTTTGCTTATTTTTTTCGTTCAACTCTGCAATTAGTTTCGAAATTGCAAGTGGAACTCCGGCTACCGATAATGTAAGAGCAATCATATATACAGGAAAAACAAGGCGAAAAATACCGAGCACTTCATCTCCTGCAATATTTTGTAATGGAATTTGAAAAAAACTACCAAGCAATTTTGACAAAAAAGTTGTAATGGTTAAAATTGCTGCTCCTTTTACAAATGTTTTATTCATATTTTTTCTCTTTTCTTTTATACATATACTCTCAAACATATTGTTTTAAGCGATAGGGATTCATTTTATCCCATTGGTTATCATAACAAATTTATTATAGGTTGAATACTTGGTTTTTTTTTCAAAATAGAAAAGCGAACCCATTTAAGGCTGTCTCTTCACAATATTTTTCTAATTCCTTCCATTATATATGTACACACTATAAGCGTTTCTGTTACGCCAAAAGAGCCCTTCCTCTCTGTCACTGCGATACATATTACTAAAAACATTATAAAAACATCCCACAACTCTACATTATAATTTATGTAAAATTGTGAGATATTCTAATTACTATCTAAACACTTAAGATTTTCAATTGCTCTTTCTGTTCATCGCTTGCCATTACTGCGATTGTTTTTTCAATACTCGGATGTACTTGCTCAAGCTTTACACTTGCTCCTACTTTATTTGATTGCTCAACAAAATTTAATAATGTCATAGCTCCTGATACATCCATATAACGCACATCTTTCATACGTAAAACAACCGGTGACTTCACATCTTGTAAAGTAGAGAAAATACGATCTACTGATAGGAAAGAGAGCGGCCCTTGAATTGTGTACGTTTCTTCTTTTTCTTTTACGATAGAAGTTTCACGTTCTTTACATTTCACCATATATATGATGAACGAAAGAATAATACCGAAGGCAACAGCAATCATTAAATCGAACTTCACCGTTACAATCATCGTTACGAACATAACAACGACATCACCTTTAGGAGCGACATGCATCTTTTTCATGCTTCCCCAATCGAACATTCCAATACCAGTTAAAATTAAAATACCTGATAATACAGCAAGTGGAATATATTGTACGACCGAACCAAGACCCATAATAAAAATAAATAAGATAACACTATGCATACATGCCGAAAGTGCCGTTTTACCGCCACTTCTTATATTCACGATAGACCTTACAGTCGCACCTGCACCTGCTAATCCGCCAAACAATCCGCTCATCATATTACCGATACCTTGTCCAACGAGCTCTTTATTACTTTTATGACGTGTACCTGTCACATTATCCATTACGACCGATGTTAACAACGAGTCAATCGATCCTAATAAAGCAATACTAAGCGCTGGTAAAATAAGTGCTGCTATTCCTGTTCCACTTAAAGATGGAATATGAAGCGTAGGCATCGCTTCTGGAATGGTTCCAATCTTTTCAATTACTTTATTTAGTGAAAGATTTCCGATAATCGGTAACTTTACTGTAAGTCCTTCGAGTAGAGAAGAAAATAAAGGAAGCAAAGCTGTCACACCGACTAGTGCTACTAAACTAGACGGAATCGCCTTAATCCATTTGCCAGAAACAATCATTACAATAATCGTTAACACAACAAGTAAAAAACTATTTTGTACGTGTTTTATTTCGCCTAAAATAATGATTAATGCAATACCATTCATAAATCCTGAAACGACAGGATACGGAATATATCGAACGTAAGAACCGAGCTTACATACACCGAATAAAATTTGAAATAATCCTGCCATCATAAAGGCAATAAAACTTGCCTCTAACCCGTGCGTCGCAATAACTCCTGTTGCAATAACGGTAATCGGTCCAGTTGGCCCTGTTACTTGCCCAGGTGTCCCGCCAAATAACGCTGCGAATAAACCTGCAAAAATCGCACCATACAATCCAACAAGCGCTCCCTCAGACGTTCCTGTCGCGGCAATACCAAATGCAATCGCAAGTGGTAACGCAACAATCGCAACAGTAAATCCTGCTAAACATTCCTTTGCTATTTTTTGAAACATAAAAAAACCACCTTTGTATAAAGTCCATGTTCCATTGTACACCTAAAAAGATACATTCGTTAGCTCACTTTTTACATTCTCGTGACGTAAACGTATTCAACGAAAAGTTTTCCCCTTATCTTTGGAAACAATTGCAACTATGCTATAATGAACAAATTAAATCTTTTACTATATACTTGGAGGCACTATGCTAACTTTTGAAGAAAAATTATCGATTATTGAATCTTTCCCAGAACTAGAAAGAAAGAACGTATCATTAAAACGTGTAAACTTCCACTTTGAAGAAAGTCGTTTAGATAAAAAGAACGTTGTATTTCATTTACACCCAAATGGAAATGGATTTGTATATGCAAGCGGTATTAAAGGTTATAAAACAGATGATAAAGGCATGGTTAACATCCGTGAGTTTTCAGCAGAGGAGTTACGTTCAGTAATTGAGAAATCAATTGACCTTCTATCACAAGAAGAGGTAGTAGCACCTGTAGAACCTGCGAAAGAAGAAGAATGGCAGAACGAAGATGGTCATATTCTTACTCTTATTTCAGAGGATGACATGTGGAACGTGTACGCTGGTGTAAACTTAGACGGTACATTCAACTCTTATCCAGAAGCTGCGGAATACCTTGATGAAGAAGGCTTTTCACGCAAATAAAAATAGAAACCTATTTCATTCAACGACTTTTATAGTAATCAAAGAAGACACTTAAGGTGTCTTTTTTTGTTATATAAACTCCTTTCTCACACTATCTCTACTAATTTTCATAAAATGATTCAGAGGAGGTTTATATGAATACAACTGCTAAATTAATAAATTGGAAAGAACATGGCGATATGATTATTCTAGAATGTGAATTAAATGGAAAACGCTTCGAGATATCAACATATAAACAAAGAATATATAATGCACACCTTTTATCAGCTGACGTTTATATTCGTTTAGACTCATCTGATAATATAATTGGAATAAATATTTATAAAAAGTAAGAAAAGCCCCCTATTCCGTAGGCGGGCTTTATCTTTATTACACAACATCAGAGTATACTCTCTTTTTTTCATACAGTTTATGTAATTATACATATTCATCAAAAAATACACTAAATGAATATTACATGTAGTAAAATATAACTTGTGGGCACGTTCTATAAAGCAGATTCTTTTAAAAGGCGTAACATATCAATTATTATAGGGGATGTGGCGTCACTTCAATATTGATCTCAAATCTCTTGTCTTTTGTGAACTAACAATCTAGTGTATATAGACGATTCTGCTTTATAGTATGTGTTTACACTCATAACAAAGGGGTAATGGTAATACGGATAGATTCGTATGAAATGAAATGGTTCAAGTCGGAGAGAGGCACCTTAAGGTGTCTTTTCTTTTTGGACATTACATCCATTTTGTTTTTCCACCTTATTTCAAATGCACTAATTAACCTTCACCAAGAAGAAACGAGAATTAACAAAGATATTGTTTCTTCTGTTTAATACAGAAAAATGAAGGATACCCCATAGATATGGGGTATCCTTCATTTTTTATTTTTTCGCACCTTTCAATGACTCCCTCAGCACAAACTTCTGCAACTTCCCGCTCGCATTACGAGGAAGTTCATCTACAAATAAATAATGACGCGGACGTTTATAATCTGCTAGTTCATCACTTTCTTTGCAATACGTTTCTAAATCAGCTTCTGTTATTGTTTCATCTTTCTTCACAATAACCGCCACAACACGCTCTCCCCATAATTCATCTGGCTCACCAAGTACGGCCACATCTAATATACCTGGATGACTATGAAGGAAATCTTCAATTTCACGAGGATAAATATTTACGCCACCGCTAATTACCATATCATCAACGCGATCAGCAACGAATAAATAACCGTCTTTATCAAAATAGCCTAGATCACCCGAATGATACCATCCTTTATACATCGATTTTTTATTCGCTTCTTCACGATTATGATAGCCAGCCATCATAGTTGGGCCGCGCAAAATAATTTCTCCCACTTCATAAGGAGGTAATACATCCTCTGGTTCTGCCGGTGCATCCTCGTTCGGTTTCACAATACGAACTTCATGGCTAAAGCATGGCGTGCCTGCTGAACCAGCTTTCGTAATTTGATCCTCCTCTACGAGAAACGCAACAACTGGCCCCATTTCTGTCATTCCGTATATTTGAACAAGATCAATATAAAGACGTTCTTTACATTCTTTTACTAACGCCGGTGCCATTGCTGCTCCGCCGTATATACCAATCTTCATCGAAGTTAAATCATACTGAGCTAAATCTTTTTGCAACAACATATTCCACATTGTCGGCGCTGCAAAGAACGTCGTAATCTTTTCTTCTTGAATCGTATGTAATACTGTTTCTGTATCAAAATGATGCAAAATAACATTCTTTCCGCCAACTTGAATGCGTGGTATGATTCCAGCGTTTAATTCACCACAGTGATATAAAGGCGCAACGACAAGCCCTACACTATCTCTATTATATTTAAGGAAATACGTACAAATCATACTATGCTCAGTCATTTCGCGATGACGATGTAATACGCCTTTCGGATGACCTGTCGTACCGCTCGTATAAAGCATTGAACAATAATCCATTTCATCAATTTCGATATTTACTTTCTCAGAAGATGCTGCATTCACTTTTTCATGGTAGGAACTTGCATAGGAAGGTTTATCGTTTTCTATAGACCAAAAAGATGTATTTGGAAAATCTCTTTCAATTATAGCAACAGTTGACTCAACTGCTTTTTCAAAGACAACGACTTTCGAGGATGCGTCCTGAAGAATATAAGATACTTCTTTCGCCTTTAAGCGGAAATTAATCGGGTTAAAGATCGCTCCGATTTTCGCACAGGCTAAGTAAACGTTTACAAATTCACGGCAATTATATAAGTAAACAGATACCGTATCTCCCTTTCTTACTCCGTCTTCTAATAGAGCGTGCGCTGTTTTATTTATTTGTTCATCCCACTGTTTATACGTCCAGCGAATATTCTTTTCAGGTTCCACTAACGCCTCTTTATTCGGATACTTACCAACTGATAAATCAAAAATTCTCCCTATCGTCATGTACATGCCAACAATTTCCCCCTTTTCTCTTTCATAAATCTATCATTTCGTCCATAAGTAGACATTGTCCTTTAATGATTTGACTAATTTTTCTGATTATTATCGACATAGTTTTACATACGGTACCGCTAGACGGTAAATGAAATTATATCGGCGATTTTCCAGATATATCGACCGTAACTTGAAATATATCAGCGATTTTCAAAATATATCAGCGCAACTCGAATTATATCAGCGATTTTTCGAATATATCGACTTACCGACAAAAACTGACAAGATATAATCGGACCGCCCGTTACTGCAGGATAAAAAGAGGTTGTTCCAACTCGGAACAACCTCTTTCTTCTTATGCAAATAGCTCTTCTAAAATTTTCAGTTTATCTTCTGTATATTTCACAAAGCCATCGTTATATGATTTTGGATCTTTCGGATTTGCGAAGTGCGTAATTGCTCCCGTCTTCGGATGAACAAATTTACTTGATGCACCACAACCAAGTCCGATAATTGATTGTACTTCTTCCATAATGACAATGTTGTAAATACTTTCTTGCGTCGGCATTGCATAACCAACGTTCTCTAAGTTACCTAAAATATTCTTTTGACGATATAGGTAATATGGTACGTAATTATGCTTTTGCGTCCACTCTTCTGCTTCGTGCATCATCGCTGTAATTTCTTCGCGACCTGCTACTTTATATTTACGTTTGTTTTGCGTCATTTCAGAAGCACGTTTAAATGATAACGTATGAACTGTTAATGATTCTGGCATTAACTTTTCTGTTTCATCTAACGTATGCTTGAAGATATCTAACCCTTCACCAGGAAGACCAATAATTAAGTCCATATTAATATTGTTCATTCCCATTTCACGAGCTAAATGGTATTTCTCAATTGTTTCTTCTACAGTATGATGACGTCCAATTGCTTTTAGTGTCTCTTGATGGTATGACTGTGGATTAATACTAATACGGTCAATGTTCCATTTATTTAACACTTCTAGCTTTGCTGGCGTAATTGTATCTGGGCGACCTGCCTCAACTGTTACTTCACGCACATTTTTCACATCTGGGAACGCTTCATACATTTCTTCATACAGCATATCCATCTCTTCTGCTGTAATACTTGTAGGTGTACCTCCGCCGTAATAAATCGTCGTAACTTTTACACCTTTTTCTTTTAAAAACTTACCAATTTCACGAACTTCATAATGTAAACCACCTAAGAACGAATCAACAGACCCTTGGCGTCCATTAATCGCATAAGCCGGGAATGTACAATATGCACATTTCGTTGGGCAGAACGGAATACCGATATAAATACTTACTTCTTCTTTCAAACGGTATAAATCTGGAACAACTGCTAATTGGCAATCAACAATGCGCTGAAGAAGTTCAATTTTCTCTTCATGAATTAAATAACTTTCACGAAGCTCTTGATGCGCTTCTTCTTTTGACATACCATTTTGAAGCATTTTATGAAGAAGTTTCGTCGGACGTACTCCCGTTAAAATACCCCAGCTTTGTTCAATACCAGTTAACTGCTGAAGAACAGAAAGATATACATAAGAAACAACGTGTTTCACTTGCTTCATACGCTCTTTTTCATCTGTGAAAGCAGATAAATCTTTCGAGAATGTTTCTTCATACACATTTCCTGTGCTAACATCCGTTAATTGAGCGGATGCTTTCACATTATCCTCAATGTGTATATCAACGATAAGATTTGCTTCCTCTTGTTCAAATCCAATCGTACTATCTTCAAAAAATAAGCCGCCAATATTTTGTAGCGGACGTAAAAAACGATCATCTTGTAACGTTTTAATTGAAATTAACAACATTATCACCTTTTCATTTGCAAACTCTCTTTAGTTTACTTGAAGGGCGTTTACAGGTCAATACAGAAGGTTTTACCTGTTTCTCTTACATTTTTTCAAATAATTCTTTTTATGAATATCGCTCCTGTATATAGACATCATCATTTTCTCTTGTTAAAATTTATTAGTACTAAAATCGATACATAGTGAAAATACAATATAAAAAGGAGGAATGTTAACACTAGATTCCATAATCTAATGTGTTAAAAAAAATATGAAAAAGAAATTTTATAGTGTTTTAACTCTCTCTCTTGCATTACAAACTGTTCTTGCACCTACTTATTCATTTGCAGAGAGTGCTGAAAAATCCGCTGAAGTATATACGGAAGATCAAGTTTTTAAAAGTATTAAAGAGCATGTTAATGAGCATAGTACTCATGAAGAAGATATCGAGGTTACTGGTCAATTCCTACTATACACTTCAAAAAAACATTCATTATATACCGCGAATGATTTAAAAAACAAATCGAATATCGAGATTACAGAACAAGTCGTAACGGCGACAAAGAAAAAAGGAAATGCTTATTACATAACGACGCCAACTGGCGCTGGATGGATAGATAACAATGATAATAGCTTAGAAGTTCAAGAGATTCATAAACTATCTAATCAAAAATTAATCGTAAAAGAAGAAGCTTCCATACATGCCCTTCCGTTCCAATCATTTAAAGAAGAAGGGAAACTACAGCCACAAGTCATAACTCCTACTGAACAAGCTGGAAATTGGTTTAAAGTCCAAATAAATGAAACAACAAAATGGATTTATGCACCTTCTGCTACATTTGAAGGTACAAAAGCTTCATTATTAAAAAACAGTCGTACTGCTAAAAATAGTTTATTGAGATCGCCAGAAGCTCTACAAACAAACAATATTTATGGCGTTACATTTAAAGAAATGATTGTCCCAAAAGGAAATGACGATATTCGCCCTGGCTACCCGATGGTACCTAAATATATTACGATTCACGAAACAGCTAATACAGCGAAGGGTGCCAATGCTCTAAATCATGCAAAATTCTTAGATAATCAAGCACGCGGAACAGCTGATCGCGCCGCATCTTGGCATTTCACAGTAGATGATAAAGAAATTTATCAACATCTTCCAGTAAATGAAGTTGGATGGCATGCTGGAAATAAAACTGGAAACTATGAATCTATCGGAATTGAAATTGCCGTTAATCAAGATGGAAACTATGAAAAAGCGGTAGAAAATGCCCGTAAATTGGCAGCTTATTTAATGAACGACTTAAATATTTCTCTAGATAAGGTCCAAAAACACCAATTTTGGTCAGGAAAAAACTGCCCTGCGTTTATGATTCAACGCGGACAATGGGATGCTTTCTTAAAAGGAACTGAAACATACTATAAGGAAAATCAAAAAAATCCCATAACTGATGACATTACAGGTGGATGGTATGAACAAGACATTCGTCAATTAGCAGCTAGAGGCATTATGCAAGGAGAAGGGAACGGCAAGTACTTCCCAGAACGTCTTGTAACGCGTGCTGAATTTGCTACACTAATTACTCGTGCTTTACAATTACCAAGTGGAAATGCTAATTTCACAGACTTAGAACAAGTACACCCATCGTTAAGAGACGGTATTAATCGTGCAGCAAGCGCAGGTATAATCCGCGGACGTGGTGATAATACATTTGATCCAAATACTACAATTACACGCGAAGAAGCTGTTATTATGATCGATCGTTCTCTAAAACACGCTGGTATTTTTGCAAAACAAGTTGAACTACCATTCGTAGACCAAAACTTAATTTACGCTAAAGAAGAAGTACAAAGAGTGTATGGATATGGAATTGTAAAAGGTAATGAATTTAATCAATTCGTACCAAAAGGACCATCACAACGTGCACACGCAGCTGCATTTATAAACAGAATGCTTAGCGTAATTGAAGCTTAACATATTTATCATTCCATATAGATATTTTCATTTTATCTGTATTCACTTAAAAGGCATCAGAGATTATATATCTCTGATGCCTTTTATACATCTTTTAGCTATTTTTAGCCATGAATCTTAAACGTATGCCTAATAGCAGAAGCATAAAACCGATGAATGGAACGTAATTCGTATTGTGTCCTGTAGCTGGAAGTTGTTGATTATTAGAAGAACCTTGTCCTTTTTCTGGTAAATTAGGTTTTTCTACTCCCTCACCTGGTTTTTCTGTTCCTTCACCCGGCTTCTCTGTTCCTTCATCTGGCTTTTCTGTTCCTTCACCTGGCTTCTCTGTTCCTTCACCTGGCTTCTCTGTTCCTTCACCTGGCTTCTCTGTTCCTTCACCTGGCTTCTCTGTTCCTTCACCCGGCTTTTCTGTTCCTTCACCTGGTTTTTCCGGACCTTTTTCTGTATCTTTTTTATTTGTAATTTGAAGCTTTACAACTTCAATTTTTTCATTAGAAATCGTAAATTTTATTTCCTTATCGGATAAAGTATATCCTTCTGGCGCTTGGATTTCTTTTAAAGTGTAATCTCCTGGTTCTAACTTCTTAGAAGTCGCTTTACCGCTCTTGTTTGTTGTTAATGTGTCGATTTTTGTTCCGTCTTTCCAAATTTCAAACACTGCGCCTGCTAATATTTTATTTGTATTATTAGCGTCTACCTTTGTAATTTCTAATTGACCTGTAATTTCTTCTTTCACTTTTTCATTCATAACTTCTTGTTTTACTACTTCATTTGCTACAACATTTACTTCTACTGTTACTTCTAACGCTTTATAACCTTCCGGCGCTTTCGTTTCCTCTAACGTGTACTTTCCTGGCACTAAGTTTTCGAATTTCACAACACCGTCTTTATTCGTTGTTTTCGCTTCTCCAACTACTTGACCAGCTTCGTTCTTTAATTTAAATTCTGCACCTGCTAGAACTTTTCCACTCTCCGAATCCTTTTTGATTACTTGTAAGCTTCCTAGTTCTTTTGCGTTTTCTACTTGTACTTCTACTACTTTGTTTGCTTCCACAACGACTTCAATTTCTTCTTTTAACAACTTATATCCTTGTGGTGCTTTCGTTTCTTTTAATGTGTACTTTCCTGGCTCTAATTTCTGTGAAACTACTTTACCAGTTTTATCTGTTCGTAACGTATCTACTTTTTTACCATCTTTATACACTTCGAATTCTGCATCTGATAATACTTTCGTTTTATCTTCCGCATCTACTTTTACAATTTCGAATTGACCAAGGCTCTTACTGTTCGTTACTTTTACATCAACAACTTTTTCACCGTCAACTGTTACATGAATTATTTGTTTTGTTAACTCATAACCTTCTGGTGCTTTTGTTTCTTCTAACGTATATTCACCTGGCACAAGTCCGTCTACTTTAACCGTTCCAGACTTATCTGTTGTAATTCCTTCTTTTACAACATTTCCTTTCGCATCTTTCAATGTAAATTGTGCGCCTGCTAAGCGTTTCGTTTGATCTTTATCATCCATTTTAATAATTTGTAGAGAACCTAAGATTTTTTCGTTTTCTGCCTCTACTTTTACTACTTCTTTCTCGTTTTGAATTGTTACTTTCCATTCTTTATTTGAAAGCTTGTAGCCCGCTGGTGCTTTCGTTTCTTTCACTGTGTATTCACCTAGCGGTAATTTCGGTGACATCACTTTTCCACTCTCATCTGTTTTTAGTTCTGCTACCTTTTTACCATCTTTATACACTTCGAATTCTGCACCTGATAACAATTTCATTTTATCATTCGCATCTACTTTCACGATTTCGAATTGACCCATTACTTTTTCATTCATGACTTCTTGTTTTACTACTTCGTTCGCTACAACGTTCACTTCTACTGTCACTTCTAGCGCTTTATAACCTTCCGGCGCTTTCGTTTCCTCTAACGTGTACTTTCCTGGCACTAAGTTTTCGAATTTCACAACACCGTCTTTATTCGTTGTTTTCGCTTCTCCAACTACTTGACCAGCTTCGTTCTTTAATTTAAATTCTGCACCTGCTAGAACTTTTCCACTCTCTGCATCCTTTTTGATTACTTGTAAGCTTCCTAGTTCTTTCGCATTTTCTACTTGTACTTCTACTACTTTGTCTGCTTCCACAACGACTTCAATTTCTTCTTTTAACAATTTATATCCTTGTGGTGCTTTCGTTTCTTTTAATATGTATGTTCCTGGTTCTAATTTCTGAGAAACTACTTTACCAGTTTTATCTGTTCGTAACGTATCTACTTTTTTACCATCTTTATACACTTCGAATTCTGCATCTGATAATACTTTCGTTTTATCTTCCGCATCTACTTTCACGATTTCAAATTGACCCGTTACTTTTTCGGAGATCTTTTTATTCACCACATCTACAGTCACTATTTTATTAGCCTCTACATCAACAGAAACTGAACTAGATGATAATTCATATCCTTTCGGTGCTTCTACTTCTTTTAATATATAGCTTCCAACTGGAAGTTGTTTCGATAAGGCTTCACCTTTATCATCTGTAACAATCGTTTCCACAACTTTCCCATCTTTATCGATAACATCAAATTTTGCACCTGGTAGAAGTTGACCAGATTCACTATCTTTTTTCAATAATTTAAATTGGCCATTCTCTACTTTTTTCGTATTCTTCATAACAAGTTCAATTACGTTTGTATTATCAATTGTTACTTTGACTGGTGTATCAACTTTTATATATCCTTCTGGTGCATTTATTTCTTTTACAAAATAGTCACCAAGTGGTAAATCTTTAACTTCCGCAATACCCTTTTCGTTTGTTGTAACAGTAGCCACAACGTTATTATCTTTGTCTATAACATCAAATTTTGCGTCTTTTAAAACAATATTTTCATCTTTTTCATCAACTTTTTTAATTTGTAAATGTCCTTTTTCAACTGCTGGTTTATTCCACTTTGGCCAGTTAAATTTAAAGTTATGAACCTCAAAACCATCTCTTTGGTGTAATCCTCCAACATAGGCTTGTCCATTAATAGAACCACCTTTTGTTTCTACAACTGCATTAGGTGCAAACACACTACCTACTACACCATAACCTTTAGTTGTTATCTTTGTAGCATTAGGAAATACCCAAATTACCTTACTAGCTAACTCAGTAAAAGATGAATTAGGATCGTATGCTTGAGATGTATTAATTAAATCCGTCGCCATCCCAGTATTTCTTGTATCATACAAAATTGCACCGCCACCAAAACTCACTTCTTCTGCATCTGAATAAATAACAATAAAGTCTTTATTCTCTACATTCGGAAGAAAAACGTCTTTTACATCAAATGTTTTCTTTCCAGTTTGGCCTGAAGAGACATAAATATTAGGGTTATTTAAATCTTCACCGATGCCAAAGCTCATATTAGGTTTTGGCTTATCAGTCTGTAGTTTACTTGCATCCCCGATTACACCATCAACGTCTTTTCTAAATTCTTTAAACTTAGCATCAATCTCCGCTTGCTCTTTATAAGAGATACGGTCATATGATGTTTTCATTGCGCCATCTGGGTCACCGTCTTTTGTCATCGCCACTGTTCCATCTTGAATAATTACTTGTCCTGCTCCCGCTTTCGTAAATTGACCGCCTAGTAATAATGATGGATATCCTTCATCTACCCAAGTTGCTCCAGCTAAGTTATTTGCTCCAGTTGCAGCCGCTACGACTGTATAACTTGATGCGTTCATATTTTTCTGAACAGCCATCGCACCTTCAATATCCGCACTCGTTGCACTATGATCTCCAAAAATGATGGCATTGTAATAAGATACATCACCTAAACCTTTTAATTCTGTTGTAGCTGCCTCTGCTTTAAATGGTAAGTGGATTAAAAAATTCATACATATTAGTAATACAACTATTAAACTACTACTTAACTTTTTAATTTTTTGATTAAATGATTTCCTCAAGAAATTCATTCCCCCTTTTAAACTTCCTAAAACCACAAAAAGAAGTACATATCATATGTACCAAACCTTACTCACATTAACTTAAAATAATCCATTTAAATAAAACAAAGAAACACTACAACTACTTAATAAGATTGCTACAATTCATTTTTGAAATAATACTTGAACTAAACTGTCATGCGGAAATACTTTTACGTATGGGAGCCCAATAAAATTAATCTGAAGAATATTTCATGTGGTGTAACTATTTTGGCAACATCATTCACTTTACATTAGTTTTCTAAAGGATTCAAGTGAATTGTATAGATTTCATACACAATTCATATTTTAAAACGCTTTCACTGTTTTTAATAAGATAAACAAAAAAACGTAGCCAAAAAGCTACGTTTTTCTGTCATCGTTTCGGTGTATTTTTATGATTCTTCAAAAACGGAAGCGGGAATTGCTTACGGAAATGCTCTTTAATCATATACTCTACACCGTTTTCGCTATTTGAACGTGTAATCCAATCTGCTGCTTGCTTTAATTCTACAGGCGAGTTCCCCATTGCTACCCCAAGTCCCACGTTTTCAATAATCTCTAAATCTTCCATACTATCTCCAATCGCAACCATTTCATTTAGCGAAATATTTAAATGCTCTCCAAGCAATTGTAATCCACGTAACTTTGATACATTTTGCGGTAAAATTTCTATTCGTTTTGAATCACATTCAACATACTCTACATCTTGAAATGCTTTTCTTAATGTGTTCAGTCCTCTTTCTTTTTCACCTTTACTTTGGAAAAGAACATCAATTTTTGGCGCTGCTACCGGATGGTCACGAAGCGCGTCACCTAACGAATCTACAAATTGAACTGGATAAAATAACGGATCTGCGCTTGATAATACAGTGCGCGCAATTAAGTTTGGTGTATTTCTCTCACGATTTCCTATTGAAAACCGTTCATGAGAAATACGTACGTTACAATCAAAGTGCTCTAACACTTGCACAATGTTAAAAGTCTTCTCTTCAGATAATCTTCTTTGAACGTACGGCTTATCTAACGTTGCTGAAACGAAAGCACCACCATGTGTCACTAATATAGAATCTAATTTTAACGCCTTTGCTACTTTATGAGCGGATTGAAAATTACGACTCGTAAATAACGTAACGTATACATCTTTTCTTTTCACAAATTCAATTGTTTCTCTTAATCCTTTTGCAATTTTTCCATTGTTGTATAGTAGTGTCCCATCTATATTAAGAGCTAGTAAGCGATAAATCATGTCGCACTCCCCCTCTTCGCTGTTGTACTCTATCCATAATTTATGAAATAAACCCGATAAATAGAACGAGTTAGAATTACTACTGAAAATTTGGTTTACTATATACATATACACTTAGTAAAGGAGATAGTACAATGCAGGCACCTCCTTCCTTTTATGAAGGCGATACGTTAGAAGTCGCAAAAAAATTACTCGGGCAAAAACTTGTTCATATTGTAGACGGAATAAAGCGAAGCGGAATCATTGTAGAAGTAGAAGCATATAAAGGCCCAGATGATAAGGCCGCACATAGTTACGGAGGCAGACGAACAGATCGCACAGAAGTTATGTTTGGTGCACCAGGGCATGCTTACGTATATTTAATTTACGGTATGTATCATTGCTTTAACGTTATTACAGCGCCAGTGGGCACCCCGCAAGGTGTTCTCATTCGAGCTCTTGAGCCGGTAGATGGAATAGAAGAAATAAAACTAGCGCGCTACAATAAGACAGAAATTACAAAAGCGCAGTACAAAAATTTAACGAACGGTCCTGGCAAACTATGCCGTGCACTTGGCATCACTTTAAAAGAACGCGGTGTATCGTTACAAAGTGATACGTTACATATTGAATTAGTTCCAAAAGAAGAACACATATCATTACAATATAAAATAACAGCAGGACCTCGTATTAATATCGACTATGCAGAAGAAGCTGTACATTATCCGTGGCGTTTTTATTATGAGGGACATCCGTTTGTTTCAAAGAAATAAACGATATCGACTTACCGACAAATAAAAGAAGACTGTTCCAAAGTGGAACAGTCTTCTCCTTTTACTCCGCACCTTCCGCAGTTGCAATATTATCCTCTAAGTTTTCTCTTGATAATTCAGCCGCCATAAAATCTGCTGTTTCTGGAAGTGCTAAATGCATATGAGCTTTTTGACAAATTTGGATCGTGCAGTTTTCTACAACATAGTCGAAAACATGTCCGCCTCCGCTTCTTTCATCATCAATGTAATGTAAGTGGAATCCAGCTACCCCAATACCTTGTGCGTAATCTGGTGTCCAAAATCCAGCAAGCGTACCTTCTGTATTTTCAAACGAAAAGATTGGTTGCGATTTCGTCACTTCAACGAGTGGTGTATACGGTTTTTCTTGTCTTGGAACAGTTCTCGTTCTTACTTCACGGAACGTACCGTCCATTCGAATAGCGTAAAATAAGTTTTTACTTGGCATTAATTCATGTAATAACGCTTCAACTTCTTCACGATTCATCGAACGCTCTACCGTATAACTCATTTCTTTTTCAAAAAACGTTACAGTTGCAAATGGCGTTGTTTCTTCTGGCTCTACTTTTTCCGCTGAACCGTCTGAACGTAAATGATAAAATCCATTATCAAATGCAATCATTTCACCGTCTAATTGATCAAATGTGCCGATGCCGAAATCACCATGTTTTTTCAAATCTTCAAAGCTAATTACACCATCATATATACCATCTAATAGCGCAAGCATTGTAGATGTTTGATATACTTCATTACTCGTTTTCGTTTTTTTTGCATCAATATCAATTAATTGCGCAACAGTCATCTCAAATCTGCCTCCATTAGTTTAATTGGTTTGGTAATAATTTTTCGCTTAATTTAATGTTGTCACGATAGTCAATTGGAATATCAATAATGACAGGGCCGTCTGCTGCTAGTGCTTCTTTCAATACCCCTTCTAATTCATCAGGCGTGTTAACACGAAGACCTAACGCCCCGAAACTTTCCGCATATTTAACAAGATCAACATCACCAAACTCTGTAGCTGATGTTCTGCCGTATTTCATCATTTGTTGGAATGCAACCATATCATATGTGCCGTCTCTCCAAACAAGATGGACGATTGGAGAATTTAAACGTACCGCCGTTTCTAACTCCATCGCTGAGAATAAGAAACCACCGTCACCTGATACGGAAACTACTTTTTTACCTGGTTCTACTAAAGTAGCAGCAATTGCCCAAGGAAGTGCAACACCTAACGTCTGCATACCGTTACTAAATAATAATCTACGTGGTTCATAAGAACGGAAACATCTCGCCATCCAAATAGAATGGGAACCGATGTCACATGTAACAGTTGTATCGTCACTAATTAAAGAACGAAGTGTACGAATCACTTGAAGTGGATGCGTAACACCCTCCGAAGCACGGTTCGGAACTTCTGCTTGTTCTGATAATTTCGCGCGTAATCGTTCTAATACCGCTTCTGATTTCGTACTTAATACAAGTTTCGGTAATTTCTCCGCGATGCTATTTACCGTTAAGGCAATATCACCAATTAATTCACGCTCTGGTTGGTAATCATGGTCGATATCTGCTTGATGGTCGTCAAGATGAATAATCGTTCTGTCGCCAAGTTTATTCCAGAATTTTGGATCATACTCGATTGGATCATAACCGATAGAAATAACAAGGTCTGCTTCTTCTAGTAAAATATCACCTGGTTGGTTACGGAATAATCCAACGCGGCCGAAGAAATGATCTTCTAACTCACGTGAAATCGCACCAGCTGCTTGATATGTTTCAACAACAGGAAGTTCTGTATCCGCAATTAATTTACGAACAGCTTTCGTCACTTCATTTGTGCTCGCTCTCATACCAAGTAGAATAACTGGTAATTTCGCTGATTTTATTTTTTCTACTACATATGTAATATCATGTGTGGGAGCGATTCCAAGCTGTGGCTTAGAAAGCGCACCGATAGACTCTACAGTTGTTTCCGCAGTCATAACGTCTTGCGGAAGACTTACTAAAGTAGCTCCCGGATTTGTGGAAGTCGCACTTCGAAATGCATTACTAAGTGCTTCTGGCACATTATCAGGATGCTCTACTTCTACGCTATATTTTGTGATTGGTTCGAATAGTGCAGCATTATCCATAGATTGATGCGTACGTTTTAATCGATCCGTACGCGGTACTGCACCAGCTAAAGCAACAACGGGATCACTCTCCGCATTCGCAGTAACAAGACCTGTCGCTAAATTTGATGTCCCTGGTCCTGAAGTTACAAGACATACGCCCGGTTTCCCTGTTAATCTACCAATAGCAGCTGCCATAAATGCTGCATTTTGTTCATGACGACAAACGATTAACTCTGGTCCTCTTTCTTGCAATACATCAAATACAGAGTCAATCTTTGCTCCTGGAATACCGAAAACATGTGTAACACCTTGTTTAATTAAACAATCAACAACAAGATCTGCTCCTTTTGTTTTTGTCTTCACGTCGTTTGCTTTTACACCTGTACTCAAAACTAATCATCCCTTTATTTCATAATGTGTGTAATAAAGATTTTAATTTCACCTAGTTAATTAAGCTGGTGAAGTATCATTTATCATTATATTACAAATGCATTATTTTTCCAACAATATGAATTCGACATTATTTTGACAAGATTTAAAGAATACGCTTACAACCTTTTGTTTATCTTAAAATAACATTTTTATATCTCTTCTAAAAATGTACAAAAATACTTCCACCTATTCACATTATTAACAAATTTATAGTACCTTGCAAAGAATAATAGTAAGTGATATATTTGTAAATAATGGAATACCCATCATTTGGAATTTTATTCACAATTAGTATATCTCCTTTCAAAAAGTAGATATAGATTGAGTGTGCTGTTTAGAAAAAAGATAGGATTTTCAGCCATAATTCATCATTTTATAAAGGAAAGTGATTGTTATGAACAAAAATGAATTTTTAGAGCAACTTAGTTCTTCCCTACGGAATATGCCTAATTTAGAAAAAGAGGATATTATCTCGGAGTACGAAACTCATTTTATTAGTGGTAAACAAGATGGAATATCTGAAGAGGAAATTTCTAAAAAGCTAGGAAACCCTAAAACTATCGCTAAAGAACTTAATATTTCATATGTAATAAGTAACGCTGACAATAGGCGCAGCCTAAAAAATATTATGACAGCACTGTTTTCTGTTATGAGCTTAAGTATTTTAAACTTTATATGTATCATTATCGCCTTTTTCGTACTACTCTTTTTATTACCGATTCTTCTAGCACTTATCATTGCCACGCCAGTATTAATTATTTCGCCTATTTTATTAATAGGATTAGGATTCTTTAAAGGGTTTCACCAAATCAGTTATTCCGATGTTTACAATGTATTCATAGCTTTTTGCATCGGCTTACTAATATCAGTCATATGTTATCAAATAATAAAACATCTATACGTAGCTTTAGTTAAGTATTTGAAATGGAATGTAGCTATTTTGCAACGACACTAATGCAAAAGGAGATTAAGATGAAAAATTATATTTTATACCCATTCATGTTACTTACAATGTTATTTCTATCAGCTTGTTCAAACAGTGTACAGCCTAAGGAAAAAAATGATGTACAATCTATTAAAGATGTTGCTATTAAAGTTCCAGAAAATATATTTAGTTCCTCAAAGAAAAATGAAACTATTAGTGAAGACGAAATGAAACAAAATATAAAAAATTATATAGATTATAGTTGGGAGTTAGCTGAAAATATAATTCCTCTCGCTTCAACAAATTCTGATAAGAATTTCACTGAATCTGACCGAGAAAAATTACAAAAACTAATAGAGTTAGCGAAGCAAAATGATGCAAACTTCCATAATTTTATTAGTAACAATACAATCCCTGATGATTACAAAAAGCCTTCAAAAGAAATATATGAATTTATTTCATCGTCTACAGCACTTTCAGTAGAACTAGATCAAGAGTTAGACAAACTCGCCCAAGATGGTAACTTATTCAAGGCGAATTTTTCTTTTACGAAACGCCTTGAGAAAATAAATGGGAGGAAACAAAAAGAGATTGAAAAGTTTTTGAACGAAAAAAATATTAAAACTTCAATTAACAGCAATAAAAAAAATTAACCGATGTGTTACATATCCCTTTCAAAATAATCAATAAGAAATGGCTATTTTGAAAGGGAGTTTTTGTGATATAACTATTAAATTCCCTAAACAAAAAAGACGCTCCCCTAGGAGCGTCTTCCACTATTACGCTTGTTGTTGCGCGCTATATAATTCTTCAAGTGGCTTCATGATAATTTTGTTAACGTCACCGATTACAACGTTTAGGCGTTGCTCAGTTTCCATTAATTTTGTAATTTTAGCATCTTGTTGAATGCGAGCTACAACTTCTTGTGCTTGTTGGTTGTCTTCTTCAGTGATTTCTTGGCCTTGCATCATTTTTTGTTGTAGGCTAAGTTGCATTGTACGGAACTCATCGAATAAGTTCTTTGAAGCTGTGTCAGCTTGAACTGCTGCGTAGCTCTCTTTTAAAGTTTTGAAGTCATCGTTTTCAGCGATTGCTTTTTGTAATTCATATGCAACATCATGAATGTTCTTTGTCATTTTATTTTTCCTCCTTTAGAAGGCTAGCGCTTTTCATACGCACTGCCTTTTCAGTGCATTTACATACGCACCTCTTCTTACCATATCAAACTATGCAAGAGATGTGAAGAAATTTCACTTTTATTTCTATGTACTCACCTTATTATCTAAGAAACAATAGTAACAATCCTTGTACGAGCCCGATCATTCCGCCTAATAACGCTCCTAAATACGTAATCATTTTTAATTCGTTTTTCGTAATAGACAGAACTAAGTCTTCTAATCTTTCTGTTGAGAATGTAGACACTTCTTGCTGGACAATTTCCGCAAGGTGTAGATTGTTTAGTATACTCTCTACGTTTTCTGTTCCCCACTTTAAGCCTTTCGTTACTGCACTTGGAACCACTTTTTCAATAATTGTTTCTCGAACTGGTTCACATACTTGCTGAACAGATTGATTTAAAAACTTACTCACTGTTTCCTCTACTTTAACTGCTGACAGCACGGAGCTTACAATCATTTCTTTCTCTACAAATGCTTCTAATTCTTTTACATCTCTTCCTTTTAACTTTTCCCACTCTTTTTGCAGTACGTCAGTTAAAAGCTGCGTTGTAGCATCTTGCCCTAAAAACTTAATAACTTCTGGCTGCACACGATCCACTACACTTACATTTCCTAAAAACATTCCGACTAAGTTAAGTAGCGTTCCACGAGAAGCAAAGAAATCATCAATCATTTTTGAAAGACGCGCTTTCCCTTCTTCACTTTCAAAAAAGCTAATTCCTCGCTCTAAAATAAACGCCGAGGCATTCGGAATCGCATTCTCTATCTTTTCATGTACAGAATGAGGTAAAGCCTGTTCCCATGTATATGTATAATACTCTGCTAAAAATGCATAAATTTTTTCTGTAATCACATGTTCGATTTTTCGAGTCGCTTCTTCTTCTACATGTGCTACATTCCATTTTTCTAACATATATCGCAGTGATTGTTCATTCGTAATTACTTTATCCACTTCCACTTGCGCCCAGTGAATTAAACCTTTTTGAAACTCTTCATTTGTTAGCTTTTTTCCGATTCCTTCTGGTGTTAACAAATGTTCTACAACCATATTTCCTAATTGAACAGCAAGTTCATCACGCCGCTTCGGAATTAACCCTGGTGTAAATGGAACTTGAAACTTTCCGATATAAATAGGACGATGAGGACGAAATAACATTTTTATCGCTAAATGATTCGTATATCCTCCAATAATTGCTCCGAGTCCTGTCGTCGTTAACATATTTAACCATATATTCATTACAATCAACCTTTCACTTCTCCAAAACTATAGCATATCATCATACGGACAAAAGTATAATGGTATAAAAACGTATTTGCAATATATAGCTTCGCCTATTATGCAAATAGTAGTAAAGGAGTGATTTCGTTGGTTCTCGGCCTTTTAACTTCTAAACTTCATTATGAGCAAACGTATTACACCGAAATCGCTAAACGCGCTCGGCTTTATCATAATGTCGTTGCCCAGTTTACGCCATTTTGTATTGATCCTAAAACAGACCTTGTTTCTGGTCTTATTTACGATACAGATACAGGAAAATGGAAAAAGCAAACATTCCCTATTCCTTCTTATATATATGATCGTTATTCTTTTCAAGAGGAAACAGACTTTGAAAAAGTAAAATCAATTATTCACTCTTTGCACAATCGTCCTTCCACTACCTTTTTAAATAACACACTTATTAATTCAAGTGAACTACATGATTTATTTCTCACTAATAAAAAACTGTCTCCTTATATACCAAAATTTGAAATTGCGACGATACAAAACATTTTCAAACTGTTGTTAAAAACTAAAGATATTATTATACGCCCCACTAATATACATTCTAAAGATAACTTATATCGAGTCGCTTACAAAAATAAAACGTTTCAGATCGATACAGTAAATGAAAAATACCATACTTCTATTCCAATCAAACGCACAGACGAATTTATATCTTGGTGTAAATCTAACATACGTTCATCACGTTACATAGCGCACATTATGCTACAACCACCAAATCAATTAACATATCCACTGCACATTCGAACCATTTTGCAAAAAAACAAAGAACAAACTTGGAATGTTATCGGTCAATTTATACAAAAAAGCTCATTTCCTAATCAGCTTTTACCCTCAACAACGGACGATGATTCATTGCATTCATTTTCAAAAATTAAATACGTACTATCTAGTACAGGTGTGCAACTATTGCACGACGCTTTACACGACATTATAAATGAAGTATTCCAAACACTAGATCAGTCTTATTCTTCGTTATTTGAACTAGAACTTTCCACAATTATGGATCAAAAAGGTGCAATCTGGCTTATGTATGTCAACACGATCCCTCCTTACGAACAATACATTCGTCATAGTGATTCATTAGCTGAAAAGATATTTCACGGACCACTTAAATTCAGTCGCTTTACACCATAATGAAAGGAGGTAAACCTATTTTGAAAGAACATATATATACATTAAATATTTCAGATGAACATCCAAATAGCATTACTTTACCTTACGTTTTTTCTATTACACCACCTATTACATCCCTCTCCTTCGGCATACGTCATATAGCAAGTGAAGAAGTAAAAATTCATTATTCCTTTACTCGCGAAATTATTATCGGAAAGCATATTGCCGAAAAACTTTTACTGCCTCAATCAACTACTATTCATGCATTCACACAAAACCAAACAATTATTTTCGGACCATTAATCGGCATTTTTACAACTGGCTTTAACGATGATTCTTCTAATCCTTTAGGAAATCGTTCAATTGCTCTCAGTGAGTTGTTAACACCACCATTCTCATTACGACCGTTCGTATTCGTCTTTGGCGTTCAACATATAAACTGGGAAGAAGAAACAATTGAAGGATATTTCTTTCGAGAGAAACAATGGATAAAGAAAAAGGTTCCTTTACCAAACGTCATTTACGATCGACTACCGAATCGACAAGCGGAAAATTACAAACCAATTGTCAGAGCAAAAAGAAAGTTAGAACAAGACTACTCCATTCCATGGTTTAACCCAGGTTTTTTCAACAAATGGGAAGTTCATCAACTTCTTATGAAAGACGAATCAATTAGACCCTTATTACCAAACACAGAAGCATTTCAGCATTTCGAACAAGTAGAACGGTTTCTTGGCACATATAAATCAGTGTACATGAAACCAATACACGGGAGCTTTGGTAGAAATATTCATCAAATATTTTATTCTCAAACAGAAAATTGCTACTACTGTCGTTATCGCGAAAATGAAGAAAACAAACTGAGAAAGTATCAATCATTAGAAACTCTTCTAAACCACGTATTAAAAGGGCATGATTTAAAAAAGTTTATCGTACAGCAAGGTATTTCGTTACTTCGCTTTGATGGTCAACCTGTTGATTTCCGCATTCATACAAATAAAAATCATTTCGGTAATTGGATAGTTAGTGCAATCGTCGCCAAAATCGCCGGCAAAGGCAGTTTAACAACGCATGTAAATAGCGGCGGTAATACAAAATTGCTACAAGAGCTTTTTCCAGATTCAACGAAGCAAGTTCAAATTGAAAATAAATTAAAACAAACAGCTCTGCAAATAAGTTATGCACTCGACGAGCAAGTAACTGGAAACATCGGTGAGATTGGTTTCGATATCGGTTTAGACACAAAGGAAAATCCGTGGTTATTTGAAGCCAACTCTAAACCTGGGCGAACTGTATTCCAAGATGCCAAATTAAAAGAACAAAGTGAACTGACACGCCAATTATTTTACGAATATGCCGTCTACTTAACTGAACATTCTTTACGTGATACAAAGGAAAAAATGTCTCAAATAAAATCAGGGGCTTCATCAAACACCGAACATATCCCTTCTCCTATGATTCACTCACAAATGCAAAAACAAAAACTTCCACCTAGATAATAAGGTGGAAGTTTTCTATTTACACAAGTTTTACTACAACCTCAGTTTCCACATTACATACTCCGCAATAAAAAATATGATTGCAATATTCATTTGAATTATTATGCGTTAAACCATCTACTGCACTTAATAATTCTTGATCCATATAGGCACTATAATCGTCTATATAATCTACAGACTTCCCATAATCTTGGAGTATACTTTGGCAATTTTGACAAGAATATGTTTGTGATTCTAATGCGTTGCAAAGCGGGCAAATCCCCATCATGATTCCTCCATACTTTATCGTTTAAAGCCTCTCTTTTTTAGAGTGAAGAGAGCAACCTATCCAGACATAGGAGTGCCCACTCCATACCTACTTAAAAATAGAACTATAAAGTTGCTACCGATTTCATTTTTATTTCAATAAATCCTATATAAGAAGCTAATAATTAGCTTACAAGTAGCAGGCTACAATGAGAAAATTATATTTAATATCCTCCTTAGTTTGGCCTGTTTTCTTAAAAATACAACGATTACTCTTATTTCATAATTTACGAAATCAATAAGTTTTTTGACAAAATTTACAAATTATTATTTTGTATATCTTTCTAGGTAACATCCATACTATGAGTACAAACTTAATTACCGATGGATTAGCGCCAATCGGGGCGATAATCTGGTTCAACTCCAGCTAGTCCAACCAAAAAAACTTTTATAACTCTAAGGAGGATATATTCCTATGGCAAACCAAAATTCTTCAAATCAATTAGTAGTACCAGGTGCAACAGCTGCAATCGATCAAATGAAGTACGAAATCGCTCAAGAATTTGGTGTACAATTAGGAGCAGATTCTACGGCTCGCGCTAACGGTTCAGTTGGTGGAGAAATCACAAAACGTCTAGTTGCAATGGCTGAGCAAAGCCTTGGCGGATTCCACAAATAAATATATATGGCAAAAAGGTCTCAAGGCATATGCCTTGAGACCTTCCTTAATTTATTGCAACATTTGTAAAAACTTCTTCGTACGTTCTTCTTTTGGATTTGTAAATACTTCTTCTGGTGTACCTTGTTCGACAACGACACCACCATCCATGAAAATAACACGGTTCGCAATTTGATGTGCAAAACGCATTTCGTGCGTTACAATAACCATCGTCATGCCTTCTTTAGCAAGTTCTTTCATTACTTTCAGAACTTCTTGAACGAGTTCAGGATCAAGCGCTGACGTCGGCTCATCAAATAGTAACACTTCCGGCTCCATCGCAAGCGCGCGCGCAATTCCAACGCGCTGTTGCTGTCCGCCTGATAATTGGAACGGATATAAATCCACTTTATCTGCTAAACCAACTTTTTCAAGGAAATAGTGTGCTTTTTTCTTTGCTTCTTCTTTCCCCATCTTTTTCACTGTAACGAGCCCTTCCATTACATTTTGAAGTGCTGTTAAATGCGGGAATAAATTATGGTGCTGGAATACCATACCTGTTTGCGTACGAAGATTAACAATATCTTTCTTCGTTACTTTTTGAGAGAAGTTAAGCTCTTTATTACCGATACGAATATTACCAGCGTTTGGCGTTTCTAATACATTGAGACAACGTAAGAATGTCGTTTTACCAGATCCAGACGGACCAATAATAACAACAACTTCGCCCTTCTCAACTGTTAAATCTATATGCTTTAGTACGGTATTATCTCCGAAACTTTTTTGTAAGTGCTGAATTGAAATCATAAAAACAAAAACTCCTTTTGTAAAAGGATTATTTTAATGTGTAGCGTTCTGAACGCTTTTCTAACATCTGTTGTACGATTGATAATAAGAAACAAATAACCCAATAAATAAGACCTGCTTCAAAATAAACAATTAAAAACTCGTAGTTCATCGCCGCAATTTCCTGCGCTTTTCGGAACATTTCTGTTACTAAAATTAACGATGCTAACGAAGTATCTTTCACTAAGCTAATAAATGTATTCGAAAGCGGCGGGATTGATACGCGCGTTGCTTGTGGTAAAATAACACGTTTTAATGCTTGTGGATATGTCATCCCAATTGTATAAGCTGCTTCCCACTGCCCTTTCGGAATGGAAAGGATAGAAGCACGAATAATTTCAGATGCATATGCACCGACATTTAATGAAAATCCAACAACTGCTGCTGTATATGGCTCAACTTCAATATTAAGAGTTGGAAGACCATAGAAAATAATAAATAATTGTACAAGAAGTGGCGTTCCGCGAATGATAGATACATAGATACGAGCAATCCATTGTAAAATACGACTACCAGAAATACGTGCGAGCGCTGTTAACGTTGCCAGTATAATCCCGATAATAAATGTAATAAGCGTTAATGGAATTGTTGTAAAAACAGCTTCCTTCAGCATAGGCATGAAGGAAGTCTGCATAATATCTATCCAAGTAGACAATCGATCTGAAACCAATGCACTACTTAGATACATTTTCACCGAACCATTTTTTCGTTATTTTGTCATACGTACCGTCTTTTTTCATATCTTCTAACGCTTTATCTACTTCTTGTACAAGCTTATCGCTACCTTTACGGAATAAGAATCCACTTTCTGAAGCTTCTTTTTCAGTATCTACAATTTTAATTTTTGCATCTTTTTTCGTTTCTAAATAATTTAATACTGATAACTTATCATTAATTGTAAAATCAACGCGTCCTGAAGCTAATAATTCTGCCGCTTGGCTAAATCCTTCTACACCAATAATTTCCGCACCGTTTTTCTTAGCAATATCTGCATAGTTACTCGTTAAAGATTGTGCTCCTTTTAAACCTTTTACATCAGCAAATGTAGCAGGCTTATCTTTATCTTTTGCAATAACTAATGCCGCTGAAGATGAAACGTACGGTTTAGAGAAATCATATTTCTTTTGACGGTCTTCACGAATACCAACTTCGTTTGCAACCATATCGAAACGTTTTGCATCTAAACCAGCAAGTAAGCTATCCCATTGTGTTTCTTTAAATACAGGTTTTACACCTAAACGTTTTGCAACTTCTTCTGATAGTTCAACGTCAAATCCAGTTAATTTATTGCTTGAATCATGGAATGTGAACGGTGCGTATGTACCTTCTGTTCCAATTACAAGTTCACCGCTTTGTTTTATCTTTTGTAACGCGTCTTGACTAGCTGTATCTTTTTTCTCTTCTTTACCGCAGCCGGCTACAATCCCGATCGCTAATGTAGTTACTGCAAGCACTGAAAATAATTTCTTCATGATAGTAATCCTCCAAGTATTCTGATAGGAATTTAAAAACTATATTGATTGTATGCAATCTTGAACAATTTTTCAATGAAAATGTTCTTATTTAGTTTATCCTTTTTCTTCATAATCAAACAAAAGGGAAAAATAACGCTACATACAAAAAATAAGTAACATTTTTTAATATAGCATTAATTGTAGGAAAGGTAAAATAATACTTCTTATTATGTACCTTTATCGCCGACATTTTGCCAACAAAAAAGAACTTGCAATAATCGCAAGTTCTTCCCCGCATTAAGCGCTCTGGTTTCCTTCCATTTGCGTTTTATACATATCGTAATAACGCCCGCGCTTTTTCATGAGTTCATCATGAGACCCTTTTTCTAAAATCGTCCCTCTATCAAGCACAATAATTTGATCTGCGCTTTTAATTGTTGAAAGGCGGTGAGCGATAATAAATGTCGTTCTTCCTTTTTTCACAACTTCTAGCGCTTGTTGAATCATCGCCTCTGTTTCTGTATCGATACTAGATGTCGCTTCATCTAAAATTAAAATGGCTGGGTCAAAAGCGAGCGCCCTAGCAAACGATATAAGCTGACGTTCTCCGGTTGAAAGAGTACTTCCTTTCTCCGTAATTTCTTCATTTATATTGTTCGCAAATCTTTCAGCACCAACATCACGCAATGCTTTTACGATGCGCTCTTTTGAAATTTTTTCATTTTCTAAACTTACATTAGATGCTACTGTTCCGCTAAATAAAAACGGATCTTGCAGTACAATTCCCATATGTTCACGAGTTGCTTGTTTCGGCATCTCTTTTACATCATGACCATCAATCGTAAGCTTTCCTTTTTCAAACTCGTAAAACTGAAAGAGTACGTTCATAATAGAACTTTTTCCTGATCCAGTATGACCGACAAGTGCCACGGTCTCCCCTTGTTTCGCTTCAAAAGAAATATTTTTTAACACTTCATCTTTCCCATTATAAGAAAACGATACATTATCAAACTTCACATTTCCTTGTAAGCGAGGCATACGCTCTTCTTCTACTGCTTCTCCTTTTTCCTCTAACAATTCAAAAACACGCTCTGATGCAACACGCGATTGTTCTAAGTTAGCAAGCTGATTCACCATATTTGTAATCGGTGAGAACAATCGTGTTAAATAATCAACGAACGCATACAGTATCCCTAGAGAAATGACGCCTGTAGCACTTAATGAAGCGCCACCGAAATACCAAATCACACCTGTGAAAGCGATATTTCTTAATACGGATACTAAATTATGAGAAGTTGCTGCATTTAAATTCAAAATTTTATTTTGATACTTAAAATAATCGCCATTTAATTCTTCAAACTCTTTTTTCGTTTCACGCTCTTGACGGAACGCTTGAATAATTGGCATCCCTTGAATGGATTCATTTACTGTTCCGTTAATATCAGATAAACGAGAGCGCATTTTATGATTGTATACAGACGCGTATTTTCTATAAAGAATCGCCCAAACAATTAAAATTGGGATAATTAATAAACATAATGAAGCGAGCTTCACATCTAATAAAAATAGCGCAGCAAATATCCCAATAATATAGATGATACTAGAAACGAATGTTGCCAACACCGTTACATATAAATCACGAATGGCCTCTGTATCATTCGTCACACGCGAAACAATTTTCCCCGCCGGTAAATGATCAAAGTACCGAATTGGCAACGTTTGAATATGAGAAAAAACATCTTCCCTCATAATTTGAATAATTTTGTTCGCTGCCTTTTGCAAGAAGAACTGCTTTCCGTATGCAAATAATGATACGACTACTAATAAAGCAAAATAGCCACCACCAAGTAATAATAGACGGTTTATTTCTGGCTTATAAAATGCAAATACTTCTTCCTTTGTTAATGCTTTCGCTTTATAAACTTGCACCGCCTTACCATTTTGAACGGTAATCATATCCCCTTTTACAGTACGTGATCCTTCTACATTTACTTTATTCGGTACAAAATAATATTGAAAACCGACTTGCATCACGCGTACTTCTTTTCCTTTTTTCTCGCCTTGTTCAAAGCGATCACTTCGCTTATAAAAAGCCCCATTATACGAAACAGCATCTTCACTCTGTTCTGTTTCATGCCAAGGTTTCTCTATCCCGACGATATGATCGTCAATCATCGTTTTAGCGACGAAAGGACCAGCAAGCTCTGCGATGACGAAAATAAATAACATTAACATCGCAGCAAAAATCGTCCCTTTCACTTTCATCGCGTATTGAAACAATCGTTTTGAAACGCTCATATTTTCACCCCACTATCCGCACTTTCACTTTCACCTTGTTGTCTTTCAAACTGTTCGGCATACCAGCCTCCCTTTTGGATAAGCTGAGCATGCGTACCTTCTTCTATAACTGCGCCTTCATCCATAACGAGAATCCAATCCGCATGTTGCACTGCTGATAAACGATGCGTCGTAATAATCGTCGTCTTTCCGCTTCTTTCCGTTCTTATATTTTCAATGATCGCTGCTTCCGTACGAGCATCTACAGCTGATAAAGAATCGTCCAAAATTAAAATTTCTGGATTTTGAATAACAGCTCTTGCAATCGAGATCCTTTGTTTTTGCCCTCCTGATAAAGAAACACCTTTCTCTCCAACGAGCGTTTCTAACCCTTCTGGTAAAAACTCTAAATCCTTTTTAAACGCAGCAATTTCAATTGCTTTCTCTAGTTCTTCTTCAGTCGCTTCCCTATTTCCGAATAAAATATTTTCTCGCGCTGTTTTTGAGAACAAAATATGCTCCTGCGGTACATAACCAATCCAGCCGAGTACATTTTCATTCGTCATTTTATCTAATGTCACATCAGAAACTGCAATATCTCCATCTCCAAGTGGATATTGACGAAGAAGCTGACGTACAAGCGTCGTTTTCCCGCTTCCTGTTTTTCCGACAACCCCAAGCGTCTCCCCTTGTTTTAAGGTAAACGAAACCTTTTTTAAATTTGTTTCAGTTGATGAAGGATATGAAAAGGTAACGTCATCAAACTGAATATAATCCGGCTCTTGCACAAGCTTTGGATGTTTTGGATCCTTTACATCTGGTTCATACGCTAACGTTTCATTCACACGGTCAAGCGAAGCATTTCCTCTTTGCATAACATTAATTAATTCACCAATTGCAAACATCGGCCAAATCATCATCCCTAAATACACGTTAAATGAAACAAGTTCACCAAGTGTTACCTTTGATTGAAATACAAGATATGCCCCGTACACTAAACCGATTAAATAACTAAGGCCAACAAGCATTTTCACAGTTGGTTGAAATAATGCGTCAATTCTCGCTACTTTCATATTTTTTTCGTAGACGTCATCTCCTAAGTGATGAAATCTTTCCTCGTCTGCATTCTCTTGTACGTATGCACGAATAACACGCACACCAGCGATTGATTCAAGCACTTTATCGTTCATATCACCAAACGCATCTTGCGCAACGGTAAATCTTTCATGCAATTTCTTTCCATATATATTCATCGCATACGCCATAATTGGAAGCGGAATAAGCGCTGCAAATGTAAGCTCCCAACTAATTGTAAATCCCATCATAAAAACGATCGTAAGCATGTATAAACTAGAATCCACAAGCGTTAATATACCAAAACCAGCTGTCATAGCGATTGCTTTTAAATCATTCGTTGCCCTCGCCATTAAGTCGCCAGTACGATTTTTTTGATAAAAAGTCGGCGTCATCTTAAGTAAATGCCCCATAAATTTAGAGCGCATCGTTTTCTCAAGTACAAATGCACCTCCAAACAATTGATGTTGCCATACGAAAGTAAGACCATACCCAACGATTGTAACCCCTATTAAAATAAGAATAGATTGCATAATTGCTTCGTTCGATAACGTTCCTGTTTTTATATTATCTATCGTAACCCCTAACACTTTCGGGGGAATAACTTCAACTATATTCACAATTAAAAGAGCTCCAATAGCAATACTATATCTCTTCCAGTGCTCCCTAAAAAACCATTTTAACTTTAGTAATACTGATAACAATGTAACCTCTCCCTTCTCGTTCTCGTTTACCTCTCATTTCTTTATCCACTATCCAGACCCATCACATTTACATTTCGTAACCCATACAATCTCATCACATTTTTCCACCTTCCAAAGTTTTTTATCGGAACTAAACAAGGGAAAATAAACAAAAAAAAGCATACCGCCGCTTGACGATATGCACAGGAATGCATAAAAAGCGTACGTTACGATATACGCAACGTACGCTTTTTATAAGACAAAGATGCCCTATATATCCGTACGGGTTGCGTAATGATATGAATGTTTTCTGCCATTTAACAGAGCTAAGCCCATTACATTTACGATTACAATCATTACGCACACCCCCTTCATTTATTTTCCATTTATAATCTTACAACTTTATTGAGTATTCTGTCAATTATTTTTTCACACTTCAAATAAAAATATATGATACACCATTTTGAAATAAGGGAATGTTCTGTAAGAAAGGGCATACAAAATAAAAAAAGAATAAGAAATCGTTTTCACAAACATTTCATTTGAAAAATGTTATCAAACCCCCTACAATCACCTTATACTCACTCTTACAAGTTGCTATTTTAGGAGGACTAATCATGACAACTAGCAATACGTACAAATTTTATTTAAACGGAGAATGGAGAGAAAGCTCTTCAGGAGAAACAATCGAAATTCCATCTCCATACTTACACGAAGTAATTGGACAAGTACAAGCAATTACTCGCGGAGAAGTGGATGAAGCAATTGCATCTGCAAAAGAAGCTCAAAAATCATGGGCTGAAGCTTCCCTACAAGATCGCGCAAAATACTTATATAAATGGGCTGATGAGCTCGTAAATATGCAGGATGAAATTGCCGATATCATTATGAAAGAAGTCGGTAAAGGATATAAAGATGCGAAGAAAGAAGTTGTTCGTACAGCTGACTTCATTCGTTACACGATCGAAGAAGCTTTACATATGCACGGAGAAAGCATGATGGGCGATAGCTTCCCGGGCGGTACAAAATCGAAACTTGCGATTATCCAACGCGCACCACTTGGTGTTGTATTAGCAATCGCACCATTTAACTACCCAGTAAACTTATCTGCTGCAAAACTTGCACCAGCATTAATTATGGGTAACGCTGTTATTTTCAAACCAGCAACTCAAGGTGCAATTAGTGGTATTAAAATGGTTGAAGCACTTCACAAAGCTGGCCTTCCAAAAGGTCTTGTAAACGTAGCTACAGGACGCGGTTCTGTAATTGGTGACTACTTAGTAGAGCACGAAGGCATCAATATGGTATCGTTCACAGGTGGTACAAACACAGGTAAACATTTAGCGAAAAAAGCTTCAATGATTCCACTTGTATTAGAACTTGGTGGTAAAGATCCTGGTATCGTTCGTGAAGATGCTGACTTACAAGATGCTGCAAACCATATCGTAAGCGGTGCATTCTCTTACTCTGGTCAACGTTGTACAGCTATTAAACGTGTACTTGTACACGAAAACGTAGCGGACGAGCTTGTTAGCTTATTAAAAGCGCAAGTAGCTGAACTATCAGTTGGATCTCCAGAACAAGACAGCACAATCGTTCCATTAATTGACGACAAGTCTGCTGACTTCGTTCAAGGTTTAGTTGACGACGCTGTAGAAAAAGGTGCTACAATCGTTATCGGTAACAAACGTGAGCGTAACTTAATTTACCCAACATTAATCGATCACGTAACAGAAGAGATGAAAGTTGCTTGGGAAGAGCCATTCGGCCCAATCCTTCCAATCATCCGTGTTTCTTCAGATGAACAAGCAATTGAAATTGCTAACAAATCAGAGTTCGGTCTGCAAGCAAGTGTCTTCACTAAAGACATTAACAAAGCATTTGCAATTGCTAACAAAATCGAAACTGGTTCTGTACAAATTAACGGACGCACAGAGCGCGGCCCTGACCACTTCCCATTCATCGGTGTAAAAGGTTCAGGTATGGGCGCACAAGGTATTCGTAAGAGCCTTGAGTCTATGACACGTGAAAAAGTAACTGTATTAAACTTAGTTTAATCTTATAAAAAGAAGCTGATTTATTTTTAAATCAGCTTCTTTTCTATATAAATACTTCCGAAAAACGGAGTATTTCATTCTACTTCCGATTTGGTTTTCCAAATCGAACTAAAACATGCCATAATAATTTTAATTCCTGAAGCACTTCTTCATAAGTGCCACGATCACTCCAAGATAATGGATTGCGTTTCAAATCCACTACAGCAGAGCCAATTATATTTGCATCGATGCAATGATTCCGTGCAATGCGTCTTGCTAAAGATGGCATTTTTGAACCTCTAAAATCCATCGGAACTTCGTCTACCATAAGTACAAAACCGATGTGCCAATACAAATCAATCGCATACTTCAGGCAAATTTCTTCTAAAACTCTTCCTACATCCGTACCCTTAAATGAAGGATCTGCAACAAGCACCTCTACGTCTTCTTTAAGAGAAATCTCTCCATGAATTTGCGCTTCGATATAATGATTAAGATTACGGGCTGGCTCTTTATCTGCGAAATCTATAAACGGTCTTTCCAGGTTATCCAGCAAATGATGAATGAGTCTTGTTGGAGTCAAATTCCCTTCACCAATTGCAAAATCTCTTACGAATGTCTCTTCCAAAAGAGCAGCTAAAATCATATCAAACTCCTCATAAGTCCCCTTTTCTTTCGGATCTTGATGCGAATCTAAATATGTATATGTAGAGCGCGAAGAAACTTTTGGAGATAAGAGAAAATAACATGAACCAAAACGCGGAGCCGGCCCATCTGGATGTAACATTAAATTTAGCGCTCCGTATTTTGGCCGTTGATCATTCGTTACGCCTTCTAATTGATATGCCCCTCCAAATATTCTCTTTTCCCAAAGGTCACGTTCACCACCAGGATAAGCAGATACGCTTCCATTAGATAGCAATGTTTCAAACTGACTTTTATATACTCCTTGCTCAAACAGTGCTTCAGCAACACTTTTCATATCCGAATCTAGTCTGTCTGGATGAAAGTGTAAAGCAATCCTTGCATGAGATTTTAAATTAGCGACAGCTTCTTCAAATATTTCATCTGTAATATTAGACATTTTAAGTATATGATTAATCGTTGCTTTAGCCCCACGTTTTTCGTTCTCTGCATATTTTGAAATATACTCTAAAGCAAATAATTGAGATTTTAATAATTCCATAATCCAATCTCCCCTTTAATTGAACTGCCCTTAAACACTTCAATTAAAAGCTTATTCTTTCCTTCTTATGAAACGAACCTCATTTATTAAAAAAGTAATTTACTAAATCTTAATTATGTATACACGCATTTTTCATAGGCAAATGTACACATTCTACAGAAATTTGATACCCTAGCCATCGCTCAGCGATATGTTCAAATGATAAAACAGATCCCGTTGTAAAAAAGCGATGCTTCGGATTCAGATTGTCAGACAAAATTCCTTTGTGCTGTAAAATGGTACTTAACTCTATCGCTGTTTCTTCTGCAGAACTAATAATCGTTACATCTTCTCCTAACTCACTTTTAATCACAAACTCTTCTCTATAATCTGATTATTACTATATCCATTGACGGATAAAAATTCATTTGTTACTCTTAAAGACGTTAATTTAATATTTAAATCCTCATTCGTATCTCGGTGAGGTAGAGGTTGCAATCATTAAGAGTATCATTTCAGGAGATGTAGTGGCATTGATGAAGGAATGAGAAAGGAATGTTTGCCGAAGTAAGTCGTGTCCACCATGCACGCTTGCTGGGTCTGCATTTAATAAGTGCAGAACTGTCACAAACGTTTCGTTTGTGGAGAGCTATCGAGAGGTATGTCGTGGGTTTCTTATAAGATAGAAAGCATGTAGCGGCAAATTACGTGCTTTTTTTGTTTTGTTTGGGACTTCTCTTCCTGACTCAGGAAGACATACATATCTCCTCGCTTGACTTGGTTATACTAACTTTGGAGGTATTTTCTATGCAACAAAAAAAATGGGGCTTTTGGGTACTAACAGCTTTCGTTGTCGGTAACATGGTTGGCGCTGGTATTTTCATGGTGCCAAGTACGTTGGCACAAACAGCAAGCCCACTCGGTGTCACTTTAGCTTGGTTAACTACAGGGTTTGGTGTTTTAATGCTAGCTCTTGTTTTCGGTAATTTAGCAATTCGTCGTCCTGATTTAACGACAGGACCACAAAGTCATGCATATGCTTTATTCTCAACACCAAAAAAGAAAAAAATGGCTGGATTCAGTATGGTATGGGGATATTGGGTTGCAAACTGGGCAAGTAACGTTGCCATCATTACATCATTTGCGGGATATTTATCACTCTTCTTCCCAATTATGAAAGATACGCGACTACTATTTTCAATCGGCTCGTTTAACGTAGAAGTCGGAAAACTAATTACATTTACGATTTGTTCCATCTTACTTTGGGGAACTCATATTATATTAACAAACGGTGTAAGCGGAGCTGGAAAACTAAACTTCTTAGCAACAACAACGAAAGTAACTGGATTCCTTTTATTCATCGTCGTTACGTTATTTGCATTCGAAGCTTCTAAGTTTGGACAATGGTACACACCGATGATTGATAAATCAGGTGCATCACATGGTCTTCTTTCACAAGTAAATTTAGCTGCTCTTACAACGCTTTGGGCGTTTATCGGAATTGAATCAGCCGTTCTTTTATCAAACCGTGCTGTTTCTCCAAAAACGGTAAAACGTGCAACAGTTGCGGGATTACTTATTACAGTTGCGATTTACTTAGGAATTACAATTTTAACAATGGGTGTACTTCACGTTGATAAATTACAAGCTTCTGAACGTCCATTAGCAGATGCACTAAATGCTGCAATGGGTCACGGCGGCGGGAAACTGATGGCATTACTTGCTCTTACTTCCCTGTTCGGTTCTATCTTAGGCTGGATTTTATTAAGCTCAGAAGTACCTTATCAAGCAGCAAAAGAAGGTTTCTTCCCTTCCTTCTTCACGAAAACAAATAAAAAAGGAAGTCCAATTTACTCATTACGATTAACAAACATTATGTCGCAAGTATTCCTATTCTCAACATTATCAGGAACCATTGCGGAAGCTTATACATTCGTTATTACCGTATCAACACTGGCCTACCTCATTCCATATCTCGTTTCACCAATCTTCCAGTTAAAACTAGTCGCAACTGGTGAAACATATAAAAATGAAATGCGGGCAAGAATTACAGATGGCATAGTCGCAGTTATCGCACTTTGCTACGCACTATGGGTTATTAAAACTGGCGCATCCGATATAAAAACGTTCCTTCTCGGAATTGGTTTATTCGTAATTGGATTTGCTTTCTATCCATTAATGAATCGTGATCAGAAAAAAAATAACGAAAAGAAAAACGGGCAAGTTGCATAACGCAATTTGCTCGTTTTTTCTTTTGTAAAACATATATAATAGAACAAAGAGGTGAAAAACATGTCAATCGAATCGCTATGGAGCAGTCGCTTCCAACAACATATTCAAAATATCATTACATACTTTGCACGTATGATTAACGGTTTACTATATAGCTTTATCTTTATTTCATGCGTTGGCGCATATTATTATGCTCAGTTTCTAAAAGCATCTCCTTCTAAAGGAATATCTTTAATAATTATAACGATTGTACTTACATTCCTTATAACGAGATGCCCTATCCGTACATTTATTCAAAAACCTGATGCTGTCTATTTACTAGCACTAGAAGAGAAATTAACATCTTATTTCAAAAAATCTCTTCTATACAATTACATCATTCAGCTTTTCCCATTGTTATTTACGTTCCTTATTCTCGTTCCACTTGCTATGCAATCATTACAATTAACTGTACCTTTTTTATGTACAATCTTTATCGTGTTAATGATTATGAAAGCCTGGAACATGTACATACATTGGATGTGGCGTGATAGTCACGAAAAAAATATATGGCTGATCATTCGTATTACTTGTAACGCCCTAATCATTTACATGCTGTTTTATTCCGCAAATGTTCTCATATTGGGCGGACTACTCTTACTATTTGCTTTCCTACTTCTATATACGAAAAAACAGCCTACAAAACGAATACCGTGGGACTACATAATCGAGCAAGAAGAAAAAATGAACGTTCGTTTTTATCAATTTGCTAGCATTTTCACAGATGTTCCGCAACTGAATAAACAAGTAAATAAAAGAAAATGGCTTACAAATTGGATTGAACCTTTATTACATAAAAAACAGGCAACTTTCTTCTATTTACATACACTCGCATTTTTACGTGGAAATGATTATTTCGGTATATATATTCGCTTAGGATTGATCGGTGCTTTCGCCTTATATTTCATACCAAATATATACGTAAAAGGTGCTATCACTTACATCGTTCTATATATGATCTCTATGCAGCTTCGTTCACTATGGAAATATTTTTCGAGAAATATTATTGTAGCATTATATCCAATCCATACTGAAGAAAGAATGAAACAATTTCTTAGCTTAATCTTTATATTGCTAAGTATTCAACTCATTGTATTTTCGAGTGTTATACTCATTGCTACAGGTCAATTTTTACATAGCCTTATCATTATGATTGTCGGGTTACTCTGGATCAAATTTATTATTGTACCAAAAACGAAGCAACGCGTTTCTTCGTTTTAACGAAAAGAAATATCTTAAACGCCAAGGAGAAAATAAATTATCCTTGGCTTTTTTATTTTGCTTCCTCAAACAAGAATCACTGAAACAACCGATATTTATGATTTTTACATACAAAAACGATAATACATGTTTACGACCTAATAAAAAGGGTATCTATTAATTAACAGAGTAAAGGAGGGGCCTATATTGTGAATAAAAAAACGGAACAATTGAAGCATCACGTTACTGACAATCAATGCAAACATGCTTTAACAACAAATCAAGGGGTAAAAATAGCTGAAGATGAATTTTCTTTAAAGATGGGCTTAAGAGGCCCAACCTTAATGGAGGATTTTCACTTTCGTGAGAAAATGACCCATTTTGATCACGAACGAATTCCCGAAAGGATTGTTCATGCACGCGGGGTTGGCGCTCATGGTTATTTTCAGCTTTATGAATCTTTAGAAACATATACGAAAGCAGATTTTCTTACTAATCCTTCAAAGAAAACACCTGTATTTGTACGGTTCTCAACCGTTCAAGGTTCTAAAGGATCCAACGACACAGTAAGAGATGTACGCGGATTCGCCACAAAATTTTATACAGATGAAGGAAACTATGATTTAGTGGGTAATAATATGCCAGTATTCTTTATCCAAGATGCTATTAAATTTCCTGATTTTGTCCATGCAGTTAAACCAGAACCACATAATGATATTCCTCAAGGAGCTAGCGCTCATGATACCTTTTGGGACTTTGTTGCGCATAATCCTGAGTCCACTCATATGGTCATGTGGCAAATGAGCGACCGAGCTATTCCGCGTAGTTTACGAATGATGGAAGGTTTTGGAGTTCACACATTTCGACTCATTAACGCAGAAGGAAAAGCCCATTTCGTAAAGTTTCACTGGAAACCTACCCTCGGGGTTCATTCATTAGTATGGGATGAAGCTCAAAAGATTGCCGGGAAAAATCCTGATTTTCATCGTCAAGATTTATACGAAGCAATTGAAAAAGGGGATTATCCTGAATGGGAGCTTGGATTACAGCTAATTCCAGAAGAAGATGAACATAAATTTGATTTTGATATTTTAGATCCAACGAAATTATGGCCAGAAGAAGAAGTTCCCGTAAAATTAGTTGGTAAAATGACACTGAACAAAAATGTTGATAACTTCTTTGCTGAAACAGAGCAGGTAGCTTTTCACCCTGGTCATGTCGTACCAGGTATTGATTTTTCAAATGACCCTCTTCTGCAAGGAAGATTATTCTCCTATACAGATACACAATTATCTCGTTTAGGGGGCCCTAATTTCCATCAAATTCCTATTAATCAGCCCGTATGTCCTTTTCATAATAATCAACGTGATGGTATGCATCAAATGCAGATTCATCGCGGTCAAACAAGCTATCATCCTAATGGATTAAATAACAATCAACCTGCAACCGTCCAAGCCGAACAAGGAGGATATGAACATTATCAAGAAAAGATTGATGGGCATAAAATTAGAGGTCGCAGTAAAAGCTTTCTTAACTTTTATTCTCAGGCTAAACTTTTCTACAATAGTATGAGCCCTATTGAAAAGCAGCACATAAAAGAAGCTTTTTGCTTTGAAGTTGGGAAGTGTAAATCAGACATGGTGAAGGCAAATGTAATTGCTCTTCTAAACCACGTCGATCGTCAATTAGCACAAGAAGTCGCTAACATTATTGGAGCTCCTTTACCTAAGGAAAATCACGAAGTAAATTCAGATGCAAAATCACCTGCACTAAGTATGTCCAATACTATTTTTAAATCTGATTCCAAAAATGTTGCAATTCTATTAAATGGTGACCCAAGCGTCTCACTTCTGTCCGAATGGATTCAAGCTTTTGTACAACACCGAATTAACTATAGCATCATAGATAATAAAATTTATCAGTTCAATGATTCCATTAAAGTAACTGATACTTATACAACAACAGACTCCTCCCTTTTTGATGCAGTATTAGTGTTTAGTAGTGAGTCTGTCATTCAACCCCCTGTTTTAGAATTTGCAGAAACTACTTTTAAACATTTTAAACCGATAGCTCATGTCCTTAGTAATCCTCATGCTTTGGACCATAGTAAGATTAAACTGGATGGAGCAGGAGTTTACAACTTAACAAATACTTCAATTGAATCATTTATAGAAGGCATTGCCCAAGGAAGATTCTGGAGCCGATAATATAATATAATATAAGGAGCGGATTAGAATGAGTAAAAAAATTGCTATTTTAATAACGGATTATTTCGAGGATACAGAATACACAGAGCCAGTAGAAGCTTTTAAACAAAAGGGATATGAATTCACAACTATTGAAATGGAAAAAGGGAAAACGGTACACGGTAAGCAAGGAAAAAGTGAAGTCGTGATTGATAAAAGTATTGATGATGTTTCTCCAGAGAACTTTGATGCCCTCTTCATACCGGGTGGATTTTCTCCAGATATACTTCGTGCCGATGAACGTTTTGTTCGCTTTAGTAAAGCATTTATGGATGCGGAAAAACCTGTTTTCGCTATTTGTCACGGACCTCAGCTACTCATCACTGCACAAACACTTGAAGGACGCGATGTAACTGGATATAAATCTATTGAAGTCGATTTAAAAAATGCCGGCGGGAACTTTCATGACAAAGAGGTTGTCGTATGTCAAAATCAGCTAGTAACAAGTAGACAGCCAGAGGACATCCCAGCGTTTATTGAAGAATCGTTGCGTATATTAGGATAACTACTTTGGTTAACTAACCTCCTTTTATTTACATGAAAATAATGAATCAGTGGGGTTTTATTCATCCCCCCACTGATTCATTAGCCCTCACCAACTGGTCGTTTACAGGAAATCCGACCACCACAAATAGCAAGATAAATAAAAAGAGGGGAATCCAAAAGTTCAGTTTTAATAATCTTTTGGATTCCCCTCTTTTCTCGCCCAAAAATTCCTTATCACTTTTCATAGGCATTTCTCATATAGTGAAAATGACTATATAATTCCTATCCATAAGTTAAATAATGATTTCGCACATATATAAATACAAAAGATGGGAGCCCTATTTATGAATAACAATCCACCTTCAACGCCCCAAGACAACTCCGAAAACAATAGCCGTGATATTACACTGCAAACATTAAGGGTCATCGGACTCGTCGTCCTTATTAGTGGTTATATCCTCGTTGCGCTCTCTGAAGTAGGTGAGCTGAAAGTCTTATTAACAAACCCAAATAGCAATCCTGATTTAGCTGAAGTTGATCCGTTTTAAAAGCCATATGAAAAGCGATTTCTAGCATCGCTTTTCATATCGTTTTATCCAATCTGAGAAACCTCCCCCTCATACTTCTCTCTCCCTATCGCCTTCATAAATAGTAAAATACTGCTCATACCAACGATAAAGTACAGAGCACTCATGCCCCAAGATGCAATAAATGAACCTAGCATAACACCTAATGCCCCGTTCATTTTTGCAACTTGAAAGACCATTCCGTTAATCGCCATATATGAACCTCTCGCCTCATTTGGCACCATATCTGCCATAATAGATTGACGCACTGGCACATACATCATCTCGCCTACCGTTTGGAAAAGCCCTGCAATTAATAAAATCCATAAGCTATTGCTCGTTCCGAGTATTGCAAATCCAATCGTGTAAATAAATAAGCCTACATATAAAATTTTCAAATCGTTGAAGCTTTTCAGCATTTTAATAAGAAGTGCTGAACATAACACAACTAAAATTGTATTCTCTGCAGAAATCCAGCTCAACATGCGAATCCCTGTTAAATCAAACGTAAAACCATTCCCGAATAAAAAGTGCACCGTTTCAAATTCCTTCTGCAAGCGAACACCTAAATAATTATTAATTTGAAACTCTAACGATAATGTACATATACTCGCTGCACAAAAAATTAAAAATGCTTTATCTTTCATCACGACTTTATAACTATCTGCCATATCTTTTAATACATTTTTCTTCTCCATCGTTTTTCGTGCTACATACACTTCTTCCATATACACAGCCATCACATATAAAGTCATAATGGCAACAAGCGTTAATACGATAAACAATTGTAATCTATAGTTTTCAAATAGTAATCCACCAAATATCGCTCCAATTGCAATGGATAAGTTAATAGCCCAGTAATTAATGCTGTACATCACTTTTCGATTTTCAGGTGTACTCACATCAATTAACATCGCCTCTGTCGCAGGATTCATAAGTCCAGACCCTAAACTATTCACTAACATAAACACAAATGTTAGCCATGGTGAGTCAACGTAATCCGAATTCGCAACTCCCATACAAGCAATGGAAATGACTTGTATACTTTGACCGATAATCATAACCTTTTTACGCCCAAGCCGGTCTCCAACATATCCACCGTATAAACCAATTACTAATGAAGCTATGACATTAATAAGTAGTAACGCACCAGCAATCGCACTACCTAACTTTACGGAAAAATAAATCGCCATAAATGGAAAAATCATCGTAGACACAGTACGTGTTAAAAACGATGTTATAATTCTAATTTTTATATTTCGATGCATACTCCAAAATCCCATTGTTTCCCCTCCTTATGCTTACTTATTTTACTTTGAAAAAAAGGAAGAAAAAGGTTAGAATATTCTAAAGAGTTTCCCCTTTTATGATAGAAGGAAGTGTATATATGAAAATTATGGACTATTACATTAGACTAAGACTACATGCACAAGATCAACAACATATGCGAAATAGCTTACAAGAATTAGCGGATGTTTTATATTGCAGTACGAAAAACGTAAAGATTTTATTAAAGAAAATGAGCGAGGAGCAATTAATTAGCTGGACTCCAGGGCGAGGCCGCGGAAATAAAACGGAAATTCTATTTATACATAATTTCGTAGAAGCGATTGAGTCCTATACAGATGAACTGTTAGCCCAAGAAAAATTAAAAGATATCTTTCTTCTTTTAAAAGAACCCCTCCCCCTCGCACTTCAAAAAAAGATAGAAAATAAACTACATCATCATTTTGGATACGAACCCTCAAATGATATGTACGACGTATTAAAGATTCCTATATCGAGAAAGATATTCCCATTAGATCCAGCTTTTGTGGCTGTAACTACAGAGAGTCATCTTACGAGTCAAATTTTTGATACGTTAGTTGTCTATAACGATGTTACTGAAAAAATGGAGCCTCACATTGCGCATACATGGGAATTAAGTGAAGATGGACTTACGTGGACCTTTTATTTACGAAAAGATATATATTTTCACAATGAATCAATTTTAACTTCTAAAGATGTACAGTTTTCATTTGAAAGACTAAAGCAAGTTCAATCCCCTTTCGAATGGTTAACAGAAGAAATTGTTCAAATTGAAACACCATCACCACTGCAAATTCGATTCCATTTAGCAAAACCAAATTTATTTTTCTTACACTATGTAAGTTCAATGCAGCTCGCAATTTTACCGCGTGATACGAGTATTCAAAATCATCATTATATAGGTACTGGACCTTTCAAACTTGCTCATTACTCTGAAGATAATATCGTACTCGAAGCGTTCACCCATTATTTTAAAGAGCGCGCATTATTAGACCGTATTGAATTTTGGGGTATTCCTGACCATGTGCAAATAGATGCTGATTATGAACTACCAAACGAAGAGGAAAATGAAAGGCATGATATACAAATAGAAGAAATAGGTTGTATTTATGCTAGCTTCAACTTTACAAAACCTGGTCCTCATCACGACATTTACTTTCGAAAAGCTTGGAGAGAACTATATGATGTTGAAATGATACTTCGTAACATAGAGGGTAGACGGACAATTGCTGCATCAAGCTTTTTCCCTGATAGAAGCCGCCTTGCAACAAGAAGATCCTACTCTTTAGAAAAGGCAAAAGAGTATTTGAAAAAGAGTACATATAATGGAGAAACGATACATATTTACTTCTTCGCATTTAAAGATAGTGCAAATGATGCATATTTCTTAAAAGAACGATGTGCAAGTTTAGGTATACAAGTAGAGCTTCACCCATTTCCCGTTTCAGATTATATGAATCGCTCTATTGATAAACATGCTGATATTATTTTCATGGGAGAAGTCTTTGCTGCCAATCATGAAATTGCATTCTTAAATGTATTTAAAAATAAAAGTTGCTTCGTAAATCGGTTCATGGACCCGCACTACGAAAAACAAATTAACTGTTTACTAGATACATTTTTACTAGAAAAAAATAAAGAAAAGCGTTATGAACTCATGTATGAGATTGAAGAGTTTTTACAAGCAGAACACATCATTTTATTTAACTATCACGTTTTAAAAAGAAAAACATACCCTTCTTCTTTAAAAAACGTAACAATTGATTCATTCGGTTGGGCAAATTTTGCGAAGTTATGGATACAGCCATCCATGTCTTAAAATGTGAGTCATTATAAAAGGAGAAGGTACTACATCCTTAGCAGTACCTTCTTCACATACTATTATTTAATTACTCCATCTAAGTGATCTTTCAAGTTCACTAAAAACTTCTCTATATCCGGATTCTTCACCACATCATAACAAGCAAAACTCTTTAACGGACTCATACCGAGAAACTTTTGCACGCGATGTAAATGACTAAGCGCTGATTCTAAACTTTCTCCTTCAAAGAACTTTGTCTTATCTCCAAATGCTTTTTCAGGTGCATTCCAAGTTGTAGAGAACATATACTCTTTCTCTTTTAATAAACCACCTGTTCCATATTCATCTGCACCTTTAAAGAACAAACCGTATTCATATACTTCATCCATATACGTTTTAAATAAGCCTGGAACACTAAACCAGTAAATTGGTGTTTGATAAATCACAACATCAGCCCATAAAAACTTATCTTGTTCTTCTTTAATATTGTAACCATCTTGAATCGTTGTTGTTTTCACATGATGATTCTCGCCTAATACAGTAACCATATAATCTACTAACGTTTTATTTAATCGTCCTTCCTTTGTACCGTATTTTTCATGTCCATTTATAATAAATATATTTTTCATCGTTTTTCTCTCCCCTATATGATCTACTCTTCAGCTATTAAGCCGAGTTGCTGCTGTAGTGTAAGATTATCTTCTAAATGCCAATCGTCTGTTATCTTTCCGTCTTTCACATGTAAAATATCAATTGCAAAAAAATTAATTTTCTTACCATTATGCGTTCCTGTAAAAGAAAGACGGGCCGTTACTTTATCACCAACAACTAATAAGTCTTCAATCTCGCAATGTATATCAGGCACAACTTTACGAAAATTTTGCGCTGCAAACTTTAATCCTTCAATGCCTTGTGGTCGCCCTTTCGGCAATGTATTATCGAAGAAATCTTTAGTAACAGTCTGCGGAATAAGTTCCTCCTTACCTGTATCCCAAAATGCATAAAAACGCTGCGCCGCATGAACCATTTCTGTCGCTTCTTTTTTACTTAGTGAGGGATCAATTGTCATTGCTTTTGGCTTTGGCATTTCTTTTAATAACTGAACTTCAGTTTTTTGTTCCACACCACATGCTACAAGCACAATACAAATAACAAACAAACTAAGAAATCCAAGTAACTTTTTTAACCCCATGGAAATCACCACCTCCTTATATAAATCCTTTTTGTTTCGTATTGCTATTGTATATGCACTAACTTCCTTTATGGAAGTAGTGATATTTTTTTCATATAGTTACCAAAAGTATAGTTTTGTGATACTATAAAGCAAATTCATCCAAAAAAATTTTATGGAGGCTAGTTCCATGAACGATATAAATCCAGTTGAATTAACGAAAGGTTTACCGGGCATACCTTGTCCTATCGCTAAAACGCTTGATGTAATTAGTACAAAATGGACATTTTTAATCATTCGTGATCTTCTTATCGAAGGAACATTACGCTTTAGTGATTTACAAAAATCAATGGATGGGATTAGTCCAAAAACATTATCGCTTCGACTAAAGGAATTAGAATCTCAAGGCATTATAACGAGAAAAGTATATCCAGAAGTTCCGCCTCGTGTAGAGTACACATTAACGTATAAAGGAAAGCAATTAGAGGGGATTTTTATTGAATTAAAACGGTTTGGGTTAAGCTTATAAAATGAAACTTTAATCAGGATAAAACAAAAACCCCTTACCGTCGTAAGGGGTTTTATTACTTCGCAAAACTTTCAGCCAACTGTTTCTCTCTCCACATAAATGTAATAGCGAGACCAACTATTAAAACAACGCCTGAAAATGCATATGGATAATGAATATTCATATCAAATAATATTCCGCCCATCGCTGGTCCTGCGATATTTCCTAAACTCGTATAAGTCGAGTTCATTCCAGCAACGAATCCTTGCTCTTTTCCGGCTGCTTTTGATAAAAATGTCGTTAAAGCTGGACGAAGTAAATCAAATGCTAAGAAAATGAAGCAAGTAACGAGAAGTACAATCCAATAATTAAAGACTACAGTTGAGACGAATGCTAATACTGCACCTACAATTAAACATATTTGAATTAACACTTTCTCACCGAACATTTCTACCAATTTGCCAAACATAAATACTTGCACAACTACCCCAAAGATTGAACTAATTGTAATAATTGCTGCGATATCTTTCGGCGAGAAGCCAAATTTATGATCAGAGAACAAGCTAAACACTGTTTCATACGCTGATAATCCGAATGCGAGTACAAATACGATAATAAATGCAATTGCATACATTGGATGTAATGATTTCTTTAAATCACCAATAAAACTTGATTCCTTCGTATTAGAAGAAATCTCTGCAAGTTCTTCTTTCGTTAACGGTTCTTTTAAAATAAAGATCGAAATCACACATGCTATAAAAGCAATTACTGCTGCAACGAAAAACGGCACACGTATACCGTATTCTGCAATAAATCCGCCGATTCCAGGACCTATAATGAATCCAGTACTAATAGCCGCAGATAAGTATCCCATCGCCTTTGGACGTTCCTGAATAGATGTAATATCCGCAACATATGCCGTAACACCAGGCATAATAAAAGCAGCACTAATTCCGCCTAATACCCTTGCTACATAAAGCATCCATACATCTTTTCCTAATCCAAAAAGAAGCTCTGAAACACCAAAAATAAATAATCCAATGATTATCATTTTCTTTCTACCGTAAAGATCAACCCACCGGCCTGTAATAGGTGAAGTAATGAGCTGTGCCATTGCAAACACTGCAACGAGATATCCCATCGTCTTCCCTGTTAAATGCATATCATTCATAAAGGACGGCATAACCGGAATGATTAATCCAATCCCTAGAAAAGCGATAAATATATTACTCAAAAGAATGACCAATACCATCTTTTGTTCTTTTATCGGTTTCTTCACTTTTTAACACCTCTTCCCGTAAGTTCCTCTCAAAAAATAATGCCCAAGAAGCTTTTTCTTTATCCTTCTATTTGTGGGCTGGTCATGAGTAGAGATGCCCCCTACTCGTTAGAATTTCACACTATCCTTCCACACATACATACGCATCAGGTGAATGACTATCATTCAGTTTTCCTCAAAAATGAACCTACCTTTTCAGACAGGTTCATCTCACTATTTCTTTATATGTAGTGCATGTGTTAAAAAATCTAGTACTTCTGCCTTTTGCAAATCGACTTGCTCATCATCTTTATGATCATATAAATACACTTGTTCCGCTGCTGATTCAACTAGAGCGATAAATAACTTCGCTGTTCGCTCTGCGTGAACCGAATCACGAATTTCACCGGCTTCTTTTGCCTCATTTAAAAATTCACTTAGCCACATATAAAGAGGCTCATACACAGCTTCCCACTCTTTTATATGTTCTGTAGATGCAAGACCAGCATACATTAAAGCTTGTATTTCACGATATTCAGCTATAAAGTGAAACACCGCATCTATTACTTGCGTCACTTTACTTGAGAAAGGCGCATCGTTTTGCACTTCTTCTTTCACTGCAAGTATCATCTTTTCAACCATCACTTCTGCTATTGCAGGCATAACAGATAACTTAGAAGGAAAATATAAATAGAAAGTTCCTTGCGCAATGCCAGCTAATTTCACGATATCAGAAATCTTCGTTTTTTCGACGCCCTTTTCCTGAAACACTTCAATAGCTGCATAGACAATTTTCTCTTTTTTATTCATCATCTAAACCCTTTCACACGCATATTGAATGACTGTCACTCATTTTATAAGATAATCGATTGTACTGTCAATGATAGTGAACTCTAAGAGGAAATCATTTTTTTATAATAAAATCTCCTAATAAACAATTAGGAGATAAAAATACAATATATCTTTAAGAAAGTGCCTTTAATCCTGTCACTCCACATACAATAAGAAACACACTAATGATACGCGCTTTACTTTTCGACTCACCAAACAAGAACATGTTTAACAAAACTGCACCTGCTGTTCCGATACCAATCCAAACCGCATACGCGACACTTACTTGTAAAAATAAGAAGGAAGTATACAAAAATGCGAAGGATGTAGCAAACCCACCTATATAAATCGCACCATTGGCTAATGTCTTATCTTTACTATACATTTTAAGTCCTATCACACCGACTATTTCACTAATTGCAGCACAAAATACGAAAAACCAACCCATTTTTAAGCAACTCCTTCCACAGTTTCTTCTTTATTGTCAGCTAACTTTAAACCGATAACGCCGGCTACTACCATAAGAATGAAGAATAGTTTGCCTGCGCTGAAACTTCCACCGAAAAGAAATACATCCATTAAGAAAGTACCTACCGTACCAGCTCCAGCGAAAATAGCATATACAGTTCCTGTTGCAAGATGTTCACACGCTTTAGAAAGGAAGTGAAAATCAACAGCGATAACTCCTAAAATAATAATCCAATGCCACCAAGTATTAGCCGTATTAAAACCAAACACCCAAAAAATTTCAAAGATACATGTTAATATGACATATAACCAAGCTCTATTTTTCATACCTCTCACCTCTTATGACTGACTATCAGTCATTTTTATTTTAAAAAAATATACTCTTTCATCAATACTATATAAAAACAACTATCATCCTCATTTACCATTGTATTTGTTCCATTTCTAAGCTAACTGCATCCTGTCACACAAAAATGACTGAATGTCATTCATATATATTGTACATGAA